>JAQGMD010000330.1 GCA_028292565.1 Burkholderia sp.
TGTCTGCGCTTGGCGCCTTGCACTCGCCTCCGATCAGCTCGGCAGACCGCTTCGCTACCCGCACGGTCAGGCTGAAATCGCTCTGGTGCCGCGACTCACGCACACCGCTGATACTCCTTCCCCCTGCTAGGGGGAAGCGGCGGTGTTTACGCGAGAATAAAATTCTTCGCCAAGATAAAATGCCCAGAAAAAAATACAAAGAAGACGACAACGACACCCAAGACCGCTGGCTCGTCTCCTACGCCGATTTCATCACCCTGCTATTCGCCTTCTTCGTGGTGATGTACGCAATCTCATCAGTCAACGAAAGCAAATACCGCGCGGTGTCCGACTCGCTGGTCGGCGCATTCGGCAGCACAGCACCGATCCCTGCCGTGCCACCCGTCCAGTTGATCCCCCCGATACCCCAAAAGAAAACCAGCGATGCATTGCAACGAGAGAAAGAGCATATGACGCGCATAGGGCGCGACATACTCCACGTGCTTGCACCGCTGGTCAATGAAGGTAAAGTGCGGGTGACGCAGACCGACCGGGGTGTGAAAGTGGAGATCAACGCCAGCGTTCTATTCGCGCCAGGCGATGCAAAGCTGGCTGATGAAACGAGCGAGGCATTGCGCGCGATCGCTGTTGTGCTCAAAGACGACTACCGTGCGATCCAGGTTGAAGGACATACGGATAGCGTACCGATCCGCAATGCGTTGTTTCCGTCAAATTGGGAATTGTCCGCTGTGCGGGCAAGTAGCGTGGTCAGGTTGTTTGCCGATAGCGGCATCGCTGAAAGCCGCCTGACCGCAGTAGGCAGAGGGCCGACGCAACCGGTAGGCGACAACGCCTCGGCGGAAGGGCGATTACGGAATCGAAGGGTGACGGTGATGATCATGTCCGCGTTGCCGGAGGCAGTAACGGAAGTGCCTGTGGAGGCGGTCTAAGCGTCGCCGGGTCGTAGGTTGGGATGCCAATCCCAACGTTCACCCTTCACAAAACAGCCGGCTTATATTTGAGTGTGAATGTTGGGATTGGCATCCCAACCTACGTCAAACCGGGTGCGTTCTGAAGCGCTCAGCCAACAACCAGCCGGCGACTCCCAAACTTCGCCGTCGCTTGCCCGTTCGGGCCGTAGAAACTGCCACCCTGCGTATGACCCTGCAGCACGTTCAATGCTGACTGATTGCGTCCGATCTGCTGTGAAATCAGCAGGCCGTTCACGCGATTGAGTTCCTTGGCCGACAGGGCCAGTTCCAGCAAATCATTCCACGCGTCGCGGTCGGTGGTTGTTGCGGACGGGCTCTGGATCCATGCCTGCATGCCGGATTCGGTCGCCGCGAATCCGGCGTCCGTCAGTGCGGCCTGGCGACGTTTCGCCATCTCGGCCATCCGCATCGCGATCCGGGATTTTTCCTCGGTGACTTTGCCCAGTCCTTCGGCGTTTGCATCGATCAGGTGGGTCTGTTCCTGCCTGAGCAATTCAAGCAGGGAATAGATAGCCTGGCGCTCCTCGCTGAAGCTTTCCGCAGGGCTGGTCGCGACGGTGTTCATGCGATTAACCCCTGCGAGTGGAGATCAGGTCTTTTACCGTGTCGATCAGGCCTTCGGCAACGCGCTCAGGATTGACCTGGAACGTGCCGTTGGCGATCGCCGCCTTGATTTCACTTACTTTGGCGGAATCGAATACACCATTGCTAGCGGTTTGACCGCCCAGGGCTTTGGCCTTTGCCGACAACGTGACGTTATCGACAGGGGCCTTTTCGACAGCTGCTTTTTCAGTAGTCTTGCCTGACTTGGTTTGCGCTGTAGCTACCGGCAAACCCAGGGATTTTTTCATTGAGTCATCAATTTTCACGACATCATCCTCATTTCGTTGGCGCCTATCGCCGCCGTCCCACTGACTATCGGCGATAAAACCGCAAACTTTAATCTTATCAATATGTCACTTCGACGATGCCGCCCATCCGGGCAACACCGCTTACGACCTGGCCGTTAGCAGTACGCGCCTGCGTCACCTGGCCGGCGCTCGCATTGTTCAACGCCCGCGCTTCACTTGATACGCTAAAACCATGGCCCGAGGCTACCACGCGCACCTGTTGGCCTTGCTGTATTGCCTGCTGGTTGCGCATCGCATCCTGGCGCAACGGCGCGCCGGCCGGTAGCGATACAGTCAGCGTCCGGCCAACTGCCTGCGAAGCGTCGGTGACGATGCCGGCGGGCAGGGTAGTTAAATCGCCCCTGATTGTTCGCAGGTCATTCGGGCCGATGCTCTGGCCTTGCCCCAGCGAGGCAGCTGTGGCGATGTAGTCGCCCTCGACACGCACCGTCGCTGATACATAGATGTTCCATTGTGCCGGTGCGCTGCATCTTACGCCGACCATGGTTTTGCCCCAGGCGCGGCTGCCTTGCGGCAGATACGCCTCGGGCGCAGCGCAGGCGGGCAGGATCAGGCGGGCATCGATGTTGCCGACGCTGATCGTGGCCTTGCCCGGTAATCCGGCGGACTGAGTTTGCAGGAACTGCTCCACCGTCAGCCGCACGACCCGGTGGTCCTGACGTGTTGCTGCTTCCTGTGCAAGCGTTACGCTTGTGGTCAGTGAGAGCAATAAGGCGAGTGCTTTGGAATGGCGGTTCATGGTGAAGGGGGAGTTTCGCTTACGGCAGCCATATTACTGCCGGGACCGCGTGGCAAAGGGCGGAACAGGGTGGATTTTTTCAATCTTATTGCGTGATTGTCTGCTCCGGGCGGTCCGTATGATCGACGCTACCAAAAACCCCCAATGGGCCCGCAATGATCGGAAAACTTGACGAAACCCTACGCTTTCACCAGACGGCGCTGAGCCTCCGTTCGCAGCGCCAGCAGATGCTGGCGTCGAATATTGCGAACGCCGATACGCCGAACTACAAGGCGCGCGACGTCGATTTTAACAAGGCGCTGCAGAACGCGCTGTCAGGCGGAACTTCCGCAAACGCATTGAACAAGACGGCCCCGCAACATCTTGCTGTCCCGGCGCTGCCGACCATCGGCGGCATTGAAGCGCAGTATCGCGGCACGGTGCAGGGGAGTGTGGATGGCAACACCGTCGATATGGACGTCGAGCGTAATCAGTTCACCGAGAACGCTTTGCGCTATGAGGCGGGTGTCACATTCATGGCGAGTCAGATCAAGGGCCTGCTGACGGCGATTCAGGGCCAATAGAAAGGGTAACGAGCAATGTCTCTTTTTAATATTTTTAATGTAGCCGGCTCCGCGATGAGCGCGCAGGGCCAGCGCCTGAATGTGGTGTCGAGCAATATCGCCAACGCTGACAGCGCCACCAGTGCCGACGGCAAGACCTATCGCGCCAAGCAGGTGATCTTCAGCGCGGTGCCTACGCAGAATGCCGGCGCAACCGGCGTCAAGGTGCAACAGGTGGTCGAGGATGCGTCGCCGCTCAAGATGATGTACGACCCCAAGCATCCGCAGGCCGACGAAAAAGGCTATGTGGCGATGCCCAACGTGAACGTGGTCGAGGAAATGGTCAACATGATTTCCGCATCGCGCTCCTACCAGACCAATGCCGAGACGATGAACACGGCAAAGACGATGCTGCTGAAGACGCTGACGCTCGGCCAGTAAGAAGGATGAAACCATGACCACGATACAAGACGGCGGAGTGTCCACCTCAGTGCTGGATGCAATGAACGGCAAGAAGGGCGGCTCGAAATCCGTCGCCGCCGAAGCGCAGGATCGCTTCATGACGCTGCTGGTGACGCAGATGAAGAACCAGGATCCGCTGAACCCGCTGGACAACGCGCAGGTGACGAGCCAGCTCGCACAGCTGTCAACGGTGACGGGCATCGACAAGCTCAATGACAGCATAGGCGCGCTGATGGGCAGTTACCAGGCGAGCCAGTCGATGCAGGCGGCCAGCATGATCGGCCACGGCGTGCTGGTTCCCGGCTCCGGCGTGGAACTGGTCAAGGGCCAGGCGCTGATGGGGATGGAGTTGACTCAACCGGTCGACAAAGTGCAGGTAACGATATTCGATGCCAGCGGCAGGGAAGTGCGCAAGCTCGATCTCGGCGCGCAACAACCCGGTTCCATTCCGGTGACATGGGACGGCACCAATGCGGACGGCGTTGCCGCCGCTGACGGCAACTACACATTCAAGGTCGATGCTTTGCTCGGCAGCGACACGATGCCGTCGACGGCATTGCAATTCGGCCTGGTCGGCAGCGTCTCGACCAATGCACAGGGCGTCAAGCTGAGTTTGCCCGGCATGGGCGAGTTCAAGTTTTCCGACGTCCGGCAAATTCTTTGATCCGATAACAGAATACCAAGGGAGAAAAACATGGCTTTTCAACAGGGACTGAGCGGCTTGAACGCTGCCTCCAAAAGTCTGGAAGTGGTCGGCAACAACGTTTCCAATGCCAGCACCGCCGGCTTCAAGCAATCGAAGGCACAGTTCGCCGACGTGTATGCCGCATCGCTGTCTGGCGGCGGCGGCTCGCAGATCGGTATCGGCACCAGGCTGGCGCGCGTCGCCCAGCAATTCACGCAGGGGAATATCAGCGGCACCAACAATCCGCTGGATATGGCGATCAATGGCGACGGCTTCTTCCGCATGGCGGCCGGCAACGGCGATGTCCAGTATTCCCGCAACGGCCAGTTCCAGCTCAACAAAGACGGCCAGATCGAAAACGCAAACGGCTCGCTGCTGACCGGCTATGGGATCGGTCCCAACGGCCAGGTGTCAAATGGCGCACCGGCAGCGCTGCAGGTCAGTACTGCCGACCTCCAGCCGACGCCGACTTCCACCTACGACCTGGTGTTGAACCTCGATTCGCGCTCGAAGACGCTGCCCACTGCCGGTTTTGACCCGAATGATCCGCTGACTTATCACAAATCGGTGCCGGTTCCGATCTACGACAGCCTCGGTAATGCCCATCTGCTGCAAACGTATTATGTGAACAAAGGTCCGGCCGCAGCGGGCGCGGGTAACGACTGGGATGTTTATGGCATGGTCACGCTGAATGACGGCTCGACTGTGCCGGTCGGCCCACCGGCTGCGGCTCCGCAGGTTGCCGGTCCGATCGGCACACTGACCTTCACCACCGGCGGGACGCCGGTCACCGTGCCGCCGCCTCCCGCCGTCCAGGTGAATTTCGCAGTTCCGGGCGCGGCGCCGATGACCATCGATATCAGGCATGGCGCGACGACGCAGTTCGGCTCGCCGATGAGCGTCAACAGCCAGGCACAGAACGGCTACACCTCAGGCAGCCTGACCGGCTTCAGCGTCGCCGGCGACGGCAAGCTGGTCGGTCGCTACAGCAACGGCAAGGCGAACGTGCTGGGCCAGGTTGCGCTGGTGGACTTCGCCAATCCGAACGGATTGCAGGCGATCGGCAATAACGCATTCATCGCGACTTCTGACTCCGGCGTTCCCCTGATCGCTACCCCCGGCACCAGCGGCATGGGTGCATTGCAGTCATCGGCGATTGAGGAGTCGAACGTGGACCTGACGGCGGAACTGGTCAGCATGATTACCGCGCAGCGCGTCTATCAGGCGAATGCGCAGACGATCAAGACTGAGGACCAGATCATGCAGACGTTGGTGAATTTGAGGTAATCGGGGTTCGTTTTACTGATTGAAAGCCTTACCCACCGGAGCAAAAAGATGGACCGTCTGATATACACCGCCATGTCTGGCGCCAAGCACATCATGGAGCAGCAGGCCACGACGTCGAACAACCTGGCCAACGCAACCACCAACGGATTCCGCGCGCAGCTCGATTCCTTTCGCGCCGTGCCCGTCGTCAGCGAAGGTTTGCAGACACGCACCTTCGTGGTCGACGCGACGGTCGGCGCAGATTTTACGGCCGGCCCGATTCAGCAGACTGGCCGGGATCTCGACGTTGCGGTGCAGGGCGACGGCTGGATCGCGGTACAACGCGAGGACGGTTCGGAAGGCTATACCCGCCACGGCAGCCTGAAGCTGAATGAAAACGGCGTGCTGCAGACGCAAAGCGGCCTGAATGTGATGGGTGATGGCGGTCCGGTCAGCATCCCGCCGGATGTCATCGTCTCGGTCGCCAAGGACGGCACGATATCCGCAGTGAACAGCGGCGCGACGCCGGGAGCATCCAACATATTGGGCCGGATCAAGCTGGTCAATCCGCCGGCGGAATCGCTGACCCGTGCCGATGACGGACTGTTCAACCTCAAGAACGGCAATCCGGCGGAAGCCGACGGCAACGTGGTCTTGCTCGGCGGGGCGCTCGAAGGCAGCAACGTCAACGTGGTGGACTCGATGGTCAGCATGATCAGCCTGGCGCGCCAGTTCGAGCTGCATATGAATATGCTGAAGAATGCCGAGAACAACGCCGCCAAAGCGGACCAGTTCCTGTCATTGAGTTAATCAGCGACACGGCACAATCAAAATTAATAAATAACCCGCGCCGCCATGCGTGATGCAGCGGCCAGGTTCACCGGAGAAAAAAATGATACGTTCACTATGGATAGCCAAGACCGGCCTGGATGCGCAGCAGACGCAGATGGATGTCATCTCCAACAACCTGGCCAACGTCAGCACCAGCGGCTTCAAGCGTTCGCGCGCAGTCTTTGAAGACTTGCTGTACCAGACCATGCGTCAGCCCGGCGCACAGTCGTCGCAGCAGACGAACCTGCCGACCGGCCTGCAGATCGGCGCCGGCGTGCGCCCGGTAGCAACCGAGCGTGTTCACACGCAGGGCAATCTCCAGCAAACGGGTAACAGCAAGGATGTCGCGATCAACGGCGCCGGATTTTTCCAAGTGGCGATGCCGGACGGCACGCCGGCGTATACTCGCGACGGCTCGTTTCAGGTCGATGCCCAAGGGCAGCTGGTGACCTCCAGCGGTTATGTGGTGCAGCCCGCCATTACCATCCCCGCCGATGCACAAAGTCTCACCGTCGGC
>JAQGMD010000375.1 GCA_028292565.1 Burkholderia sp.
GCTTGTGCCAGTCGATGCCCGGCAGTGTTTGATATTGATATGCAAAATCAAGACATCGCACCACTGTGCCGGTTCCCTGAGCGCCGAACTGACAACCGTCAGCGGGTAATCCACCCGTGCGTAAACATCGCCTTTCAGATTCGTTGAAGATTCGAGAGATTCCAGGTAAAGCGGTCGGCGAAATTGATTTTGATTGAGTTGCTGTTTCACCGTAAGCGTCCGAATGCGACCGTATTGACGTGATCGTTTTGGTAGGCGGTGCCGGAATTAAGTGTCCACTAATTTTTAAGTGGACATGTGTTTAAGCGTTAGTCTTATGCGTCGGCCGGTGCTGCCGGCATGGTGGATGGCAGGACATTCCATGGCAAGAAGTCGTCGACCTGATTGACCGGATGATCGGCGATATGTGTGAGCACATGGCGCAGGTATGCTTCTGGATTGAGCCCGTTGAGCTTGGCGCTTTCGGTCAGGCTGTAGATGGCAGCGGCCCGTTCGCCGCCCGAGTCCGAGCCGGCGAACAAATAATTCTTCCGACCGAGCGCGACGGCGCGTAGCGCCCGCTCCGCAGCGTTATTGTCGATCTCCACCATCCCGTCCCCGGCATAGGTCAATAATGCTTCCCAGCGATTGAGTGCATAGTTAATCGCGCCTGCGGCGACCGACTTGGCCGACAGTGGCGCCAGTGAGCGCAGCAGCCATGCGTGGAAGTCGTCGAGCAGCGGTCGGGCCTGCGTTTGGCGGATCGCCAGGCGAACATCCGGCGGCTTGGTACGGATCTCCGATTCAATGGCATACAGTTGGCCGATGCGGCGCAGGGCCTCGGCGGCAACGGGTGAAGCATGCGCCTGTTCGAGATCGTAGAATTTGCGCCGCACATGGGCCCAGCAGGCGGCTTCGCGAATCGGCTTTGTCAGATACAGCTGATCGTAGCCGGCATAGCCATCTGCCTGTAACGTGCCGGTGAACCCGGCAAGGTGCCTTTGCGGATGTTCCCCTTTGCGATTAGGCGAATACGCAAACCACACGGCAGGCGGCACTGGCTGTCCGGCAGGACGGTCATCGCGCACATAGACCCACAGACGCGCCGTCGCGGTCTTGCCGCGCCCGGGCGACAGTACCGGGATCGGTGTGTCGTCGGCATGCAGCTTGGCGCCGGCCATCACATGGCGCTGTAGCGCATCGACCAGCGGGCGCAGAAGGCGGCTGGTGCCGCCGACCCAGTCGGCCAGGGTGGAACGCTCCAGCTCAACGCCCTCGCGCGCATACATCTGCGACTGCCGGTACAACGGCAAGTGATCGCAGAACTTGGCGACGACGACGTGCGCCAGCAGTCCCGGTCCGGCCAGGCCGCGTGCGATCGGCCGGCTCACCGCCGGCGCCTGCACGATACAGTCGCAGCAGGTGCAACCCAGCTTGGGGCGTACATGGCGAATGACTTTGAAGCTGGCCGGTACGTACTCGAGCATTTCGGAGACGTCCTCGCCCAGCTTTGCCAGCGCATTGCCGCAGGCCGGGCACGCGGTCTCCACCGGCATCTGTTCTTGCACATCCCGTGGCAAATGATCCGGCAGCGGTTTGCGGGCAGGACGGGCTGCACGCTTGTTCGGCGTGTCGAGCGCGTCGGGCGCAAGGGATTGGCCTTCGTCAGTTTGCAGTTCTTCGAGCTTCAATTCCAGCTGCTCGATTTGACCGTCGAGCTTCTCGGATTTGCGGCCGAACTGGCTACGGCGAAGCGCCAGGATTTGCAGCTGCAAGGCTTCGATTTGCAATTCGCGCGACGAGAGCGCTTGCGTAAGTTCTGCGACCGTGTCCTGACTTTGGGCGAGTGCCGCGTCGCGGGCGACGAGCAGCGCCTTGAGGGCGGCGATGTCATCGGGGAGGTAGGCGGCGGCGCTTTGCATGCCGCAAGTTTACGCGGGGGATGAAATGTTTACAAGACGGCAGGTTCGAAATCCTGCCGATTTTTTACCTAGACTGCACGGGTTGGGGTAGCGGTGCGCACCGGATGGCGCCAGTCGATCCCTTCGAGCAGCATGGATAGCTGTGCGGGCGTCAACGCCACACTGCCGCTGTCGGCTTGCGGCCAGATGAAGCGACCGCGTTCGAGACGTTTGACGAACAGACAGAGGCCGTCGCCGCTCCACCAGAGCAGCTTGACCATGTCGCCGCGCCGGCCACGGAAGGCGAACACATGGCCGCAGAAAGGATCGCGTTCCAGCGCGGTTTGCACCAACGCCGACAGCCCATCCATGCCGCGGCGCATGTCGGTTACCCCGGCGGCGATCCAGACGCGGGTACCGGCGCCGGGCGCGATCAAGGAACCAGGCACTGCAGTACCACCCGCAGCGTCCCATGGTCAACCCGGCCGTGCAGGCGCACGGTGGCATGGTCAAGGGCGATTTCGATGTGGCCTTCGGTCGGCGCGGGCGTGGCATTTGCCGATGGCCCCGGCTGTGCGACGTTGGCGGCGCCGGTCACGTCGAGATGTACCGGCAGCAGCACAGCACTTGTCGTCGCCTTAGTCGCCGGCAGCAACTTCCGACGCCAGGCAAACAGCTGATTCGTATTGAGACCGTTGGCAAGGGCAATACCCGAGACCGATGCACCGGGTGCCAGCGTCTGCGCAACAAGCTCGCGCTTGAACTCGGATGTAAAGGTACGACGTTGTCGTTTGGATGTGTCGCATCCTGCGTCGCGCTCGAATGACTTCACTGCGGCCCCCTCTTCTGAAAATGTTGAAAAGGGAGAGCTTCATTGATTAGGGTGAGGAAGGACAGACGGTGTTGATCGGACGGTTACGGTGAATCTGGCTTAGGTGCGGGATATTGTGACTGTGGCTCACGCGCCCGATCATTCTGCGGCCAGGGTCGGTGATCGGCGACACGATTCCCGAGACGGCCGCCATGACGGCTGCGCACGGGCTGGTGAGGCGCTGTTGATGGATGCCGGGGCAGCGTGTTGTCAGACATCGGTCGATTTGAAGGACATGCATGGCGGCTCCTTGCTTGCGGACTGGGCTCTTCGGAGAGGTGCTATAAGCCTCTCATGCATGCCTATC
>JAQGMD010000047.1 GCA_028292565.1 Burkholderia sp.
AGCGAGCTATGGCGACGACGAGCAACGCAGCAACGCGCCCGCTACGGCCAGCAAAATTGGCCAACTTAGTCCTGCGCGGTGCCTAAGCACTTCCACTGTCATCCCCGCGCAGGCGGGGATCCAGGGATGCTCCACTAGCCCCGAATGACATGTGCCGCGACACTGCCTGCGCCCATAGGCGCCGCGCAGGAATAAGTTGGCCAATTTTGCTGGCCGTAGCGGGCGCGTTGCTGCGTTGCTCGTCGTCGCCATAGCTCGCTATGACTCCTCCTCACGCCTTGCACCGCAACCCGCGACGGCCGCCAAATTGCCCAACTTATTCCTGCGCGGCGCCTTATTTCCGCTTTATGAGCTCACTGAGCTTGAATATCATATAGGGATAATTCCGCAGTGCGAGCACTGCTAGTGACGGGCAACACGTTCGCGAGCGACGAAATAAGTCAGGCTCTCTGCAGTGAGCCCGCTACGGCCAACAAAAATGATAACTTATTCCGGCGCGGGTCCTAAGACGCTATTTCACATAGGCGTTGCGTTTGATTAGCGTCATGTGCAAGCTCCGCCCGGCCGGCAGCGGCCCTGGCGGTTTTCCTGGTTGTCGATTAAAGAAGCGGGTGCCGATCGCTAATGTGGCCTTTACGGGCCACCTCGAGTCCAAATTTACGGGTTCCCACCTGCACACCACCTCGGCCGTAGTAGCGCCACTCCGCGGTCACCCAGGAATTCAAGTCATCGCATCGGGACGGCCGCACCCACCTGATATAGCTGGGGCCACGAAAAAGCGTGACCAATAGCGCCTCAATGAGCAAGAACGTAAAGCCCAGAAGCGAGCCGGCGAACGCTAAAGGCCGGAGTATGCAAACCCCTACACTTGACCCGAATTGTCTTGATGCTCCTCTGGCTATGATGCCCATTTATTTGTCTCCTCCTGTTTTTTAACAAAAATATCTCCAAGTCGCGTGTTCTTCGTCGACATTTCTCAAACACAAAGGAGGTGGATGCCGAGATGCCGCACGGAATCGACGCAAAGTCATACCGAAGGACCACTGACAATCCCGCGGGTTGCAATCGCAAGGTGCGGTACTGATCGCGATGTAAGCTGCTTCGGGCAGATGCCAGGGAAGATCCCGGCATTTTTTGAAGCCATCCGCTGTGCGAAGGGTGAATGTGTGGGCCAACTGATTGCCGTCACGCCGCTGATACTCGCGACGCGCGTCTGGCCGTGGGCTGTGTGCTGACACTTGTACGGCGCGGCATTGAGCGGCGCGGTACTCGTTATTCGCTCAATGAGCTCAGGCGAGCACATGATTTGTATCTTATGGAGGATAGGGACAGGAGACGCATGTGACCTTGCGCAATTGTAGGGTGTTGCGGGAGACATCTCGTTGCGGAGTCTGATGTGTCGGGATTGCATCCCAACTGCAATATCCCGGAATCACAGGACTGCGCCTGAATAGTGTCTGGCATTCAGGAAATGCAAAACCTATACTGAACGCAAGAAGGAATATCGATTCATCTCGTGCAGGAGCGGGCCATGAACCTCGAAAAAGTCATCTTCGCGTTTTTTATTGTATTTGCCGCAACGCTCAACTTTGGCTTTTTCATCGGCGACATCGACCGCCCGGAGTTGCACAACACCTACGAACTGTTCGCCGCGATAGTCGTCAACATTATTGCAACCGTCCTGAAGTTTGGCGACCGCACGCAGCTGGGCGCCGTACTTCTGTCGACCAGCCTCGTCGCTGATATCCAGCTTATTGCGGCTGCGGTTCTCTGGGCCTCGGTTGTACATGTTACCGGCAGCGGCATGACGCCCGAGCATACGGCCAGTGTAGTTTCCTTATCCGGCGGCGCCCTGCTCGCCAATATAGTCTCGCTCGTCATCCTCATCGTCGAAACAGTCATGATGCGGCGTTAGCGTGAACAGCGTCTTCTTCCTCATACTGCGGCGCATGAGAGCGCCACTCATCGTGCTTATCGTCTTCTACGCCGTTGCGGTACTGGGACTGACCCTCGTGCCCGGTATACACGACGACGGAACGCCGGCGCCACCTTTAAGCTTCTTCCACGCTTTCTACTTCATCAGCTATACCGCGACCACGATCGGCTTCGGCGAGATACCACAGGCTTTCTCGGATGCGCAGCGATTGTGGGTCACTGCATGTATCTACATGACTGTCATCGCATGGTCGTACTCCATCCTCACCATACTTGCATTGGTACAGGACAAGGCGTTTCACCAGACGGTGCTCGCCACCCGTTTCACTCGCCGGGTCGCGCGGATACCAACGCCTTTTTATCTTGTATGCGGCTGCGGCGAGACCGGCAGTCTTGTCTGTCGCGCCCTGGACGTTCTGGGCAAGGACTTCGTCATTCTGGAGAAAGACGCACAGCGGGTGGAAGAACTGGATCTGGAAGACTTCATCACCAATGACCCGGCCATTGCGGCTGACGCCAGCCTGTCAGCCAACTTGCTGATGGCGGGCCTGCGTCATCCGAAATGCCGTGGTGTGCTGGCGGTGACCAACGACGAAGAGGCAAACCTCGCCATCGCGATCAACGTGCGACTGCTCAATCCGAAGATTCCTGTCCTCGCCAGGGTACGAAGCCCATTGGTCGCGGCGAACATGGCATCGTTCGGCACCAACCATATCGTCAATGCCTATGAGCGGTTTGCCGAATACCTTGCATTGGCGGTGGCGTCGCCGGCACGCTTCCGTCTTATCGAGATCCTCACCGGTCTGCCGGGTACACCTCTTCCCGAGGTACATCGTCCGCCGCGCGGGCATTGGATCATATGCGGCTACGGACAATTCGGAAAGGCGGTTGCGCGCTATCTGGCGTTACCCGGCATAGCCCTGACGGTCATCGAACCGGAAGGCAAAGGTCCCGAAGGCTGCACGGTCCGCGGCACCGGCACGGAGGCGACCGTCCTGCAAGAGGCCGGCATCATGAAAGCGTGCGGTATCGTGGCCGGCACCGACAATGACCTCAAGAACCTGTCCATCGCCATGATGGCTAAGAAACTGAATCCGAAAGTGTTTGTGGTGGCTCGCCAGAACCAGGCCGCCAGCGATGTGCTATTCAATACCTTTCGCGCAGACTTCAGCATGGTGCACACCCGCGTCGTCGCGCAGGAATGCATTTCGGTTCTTACCACTCCACTTCTCGCACGCTTTCTCCGCGCACTGCGAGATACAGATGACAGCTGGAGCCAACGCCTCGTAGCGCGCCTGGAAAGCATGTGTGAAGGCCTCGTGCCGGAAGTGTGGGACATCAAAATTGAAAAGAGCGCTGCACCGGCGGTGCACAAGGTGCTGTTGGAAAATCGCACTCTTAGTGTTGGTAATTTGCTGCGAGACAATGCGGACCGGGAAGCCGCATTGCCCGCCACCGTCCTGATG
>JAQGMD010000383.1 GCA_028292565.1 Burkholderia sp.
GCTCAGGAGTCGCAAAATCCGTAGGGTGCGCTGTGCGCACCGCAAATGCATGGTGCGCGCGGCGCACCCTAAAAGCTGACGCGGTTTAGCATTTTCGGGGGAGGGTAAGGCGGGAGGTTGGTGGGCCAGCTCGTTTCTGAACGAGCCAGGCGCACCTGGCCGCAATCATGCATATCGATTGCATGTACCGCGGATGTATGAAGCTTAGCGAGGAAATCTTACAGCTTCATTACATCGTTCAGGACGAACTCACTTCGTACCAAATATGCGATCACCGGCATCGCCCAATCCCGGCACGATGTACGCGTGCTCATCGAGATGCGAATCCAGCGATGCCACATACACTGTCACCTTTGGATGCGCGTCCTGGAAGACTTTCATGCCTTCCGGCGCGGCGACCAATGCCATGAAGACAATCTGTTCGTCGGGTACGCCCCGTTTCTTCAGCACATCCACCGCATGGACCGCGGAATTTCCGGTCGCCATCATCGGATCGCACAGGATGAAATTACGGTCCGTGACATCCGGCAGCCGCACCAGGTACTCAACGGGCAGGTGTGTGTCGGGATCGCGGTAGACGCCGATATGTCCGACCCGCGCCGATGGCACCAGTTCCAGCAAGCCGTCGCTCATGCCGATGCCGGCGCGCAGCACCGGGACGACCACCAGCTTCTTGCCGGCGATGATGGGCGCATCAATGGCCTTCAGCGGCGTCTGAATGCGGACCGTCGTCAACGGCAGACTGCGTGTAATCTCATATCCCATCAGCAGTGTGAGCTCACGCAGCAACTGACGGAATGTGCGCGTCGACGTCTCGCGGTCGCGCATATGGGTAAGCTTATGCTGGATCAGCGGGTGATCGAGGATGTGCAGGTTGGGAAAGCGGGGATCTTGTGTCATGGAGTAGGTTCACGTATGGGCGATTTATCGCTATTATCGCCGACCTTTGCTTCTGGCTCTCAATCCGTAGGCCTCAATAGACCAAATCACCCCCTAGGGAATTGAACACCCGATTCACCAGTTCGTAGCCACCGGGATCCAGCTGCCCGAAGGATAGGTGATCGCACAACGGCCCATAGACGCCATCGGGCACCGCCCGGCAATAGCCGGCGTTATACCAGGCCTGGACCGCTGTCGCCCAATACTCATTCACATCCGTGGCCATGTAGGTATTGACAATGAATTCCCGTCCGCGTATCGCATGGTAGTGGATGTTCAGTTGCGAAACGAATGCGGGGTCGGCCATCGTAACACCCGAGGTGAGCACAGTATGGGCAAACTCGTGGACGCAGATTCCCTGGCCCTGATAGGGATCGCCGGGCAGCCGCAAAATATTCTCTTCACCGCAGCTCGTATGCGAGCCTCCCATCCCACGCGCGCGCGCATCCCAGCTCGCGTAGCCGTCCGGAACCGGGACCTGCTTCAGGTAGCTGTATTCAGGAAGGGTAGTGATGCCTTGTTCCTTGGGGATAATCAGGAAGCGGCTCGAAGCGGCCACTAACGCGTCACGCGCATCCTTGCGTTTTGCAAGCATGGATTCGATGAGGTGTTTCGCCTTGAACAGCGCCCTGTCATCTACTTCCGCAGCGGCGACGACCGGAATTCCACTGGCGTCGAGGTACTTCTTGTAATAAGGATCGAGACCCAATGACGATGGCGGCTCGGTGACTGAAGCAGGGCCCGTCGCCACTCTTTTGGAATCGGAACCGTCTGCCGCGACCGGCGGGGTGGATGCAAGCGGCGAGGAGGTAGATGATGCAAGCGGTTGGAAGGTGTCACCGCTGAGCGCCGTATCGATTTTGCCGGCAGCACCGGTTCCGTTTTCTCCTGCACTACCGCCACCGCATGCGGCCAGAGACAAACTAGAAAGAATCGCTATTGTTCTTATAGCGTTTTGGAGCATTCAATTCGCCCGAATGATAAAAACCCGCTCCCTGAGAATATATTCTTGTTTGCATTAGTACACGTCAGAAAGGCGGGCGTTGCCTTGACGTTTGTCACGAAATGTAAAGGCTGTTAAACAGCGATACGAAGGCCGGTCTTGCTGGTCATAACCGCATTGCGGCCCGACAATTTCGCGTCGTACAGTGCCGCATCGGCGCGCTGGAACATATCGGTGAAGGACTCTCCTTCGCGCAGCTCCGCAACGCCGATGCTCACGGTGAATGACACGATGCTCGGTTCGCCTCGGGAATCGGCCACAGGCACCTGCGCATCCAGCGATTCTCTCAGCCGTTCAGCCACTTCAATTGCGCCGGTGATTCCCGTCTCCGGCAACAGGACCGCGAATTCCTCCCCGCCTACGCGGGCAAAATAGTCCGAGCCCCGGATGACTGTTTCGGCGCGCGACACAACCTCTACCAGCACCTTGTCACCGGCAGCATGGCCGGACCTGTCATTGATCGCCTTGAACTTGTCGACGTCGAGCACCAGCAGTGAACACTTGCGCCCATTGCGCGCGACGCGCACCAATTCACGCTCGGAAATCTCGAAGAACGCTCGCCTGGACCATGCGCCCGTCAGGAAGTCCCGATTCGCATTGTGTTCGGCATTGGCCATCATCTTGTCGTGGACCATCATGACCGCACCCATGGACAGGACGGGAAGCACGATTGCGCCCAGCGACAGGAACGCAAGGTTCCAGGGGGAAGGCTGGAGCAGCGAGGTCATCTGTCCGTCGCTCGCCACGTAAATGACAGCGCGGATGGCATTGCCGGCCGCGACCGTTGCGGCCATGGCTGCCGTAAAAGCATACGGGTACTGCGAGCGCCACTTTTCGCGGCCGCGCACTATGGTCATTACGATGGCCGCATGGAACGCTACCTGCGAAACAGAGACTGCCACAGTGCGCAGCGCAAAGGAGTCATAGGCGTAATGGAACAGGGCGATCGCCATCACCAGCATCGCGATGCCGGCACCTGCTGCGGCCCATGGCATCTTCTGTACAAAGAATCGCCGGAACCCGGCCAGCAACGCGACGGTCGCTGCTGCATACGCCCCGTTAGCCACTTCATGGGCGATTAACGGAGGGAGTTCCTGACCGAATGCATAGAGGAGAAACGCCGCAAGGGCCACCGCGTTCGCCGCGCACCACTCGCGAACACCGGGAAAGCCGCTACGCAGCAGCGAGCAGAGTACAAACAGGAGTACGACACATAGCAGCGCCGAGATGAGAAAGACGTTGAATGGGCTGGCCATAAACTGTACCGGGAAAGAATTGGCCACAGTCTACACTGAGGAAGAGTCAGTTGCGAAGGCCGATCACCGGCTGCATTGTCGGCTCAGAATCGAACGGGTCAATCCTTCGTCGCAGCAAACAGTCCGTCCTGCCACTTTTCCAGAATAGCGATCACGCACGCTCGGTCTTCATGCGTGATGACGCCATCGAAGTCAGGGACCATGTCCCTGACGATTTGCATGACGATACGAACCTTCTCGTAATTTGTGGCGGTGATGAAATCCTGGTCTTCCATCGCACATGCTCCTTAGTCCCGGCTTCTGTTCACCATGCTCGTCGTTCCCTGACTCCGACGCATCCATTTCAGGAATTTGCCGAGGGCGACAGCCAGAATGCCAATCGCAGCCAGGGACAACAGGACAACGCCGGCGAGCGTAACGAACAACACCAGGACCACGGCCGCGACCGTAGCGACGGCGGCGATCTTCCAACGCCACCAGGGACCAAGCATGTTCTTGAACAATTGCTGGGGTGTCGACTTCTTGCCCGGCGCGGGTCCGTCGACGACTTCCCATTCGACTCTTTCAGTCATTTCAATTCCTTCGCAAAGAGAGATTCATCAAGCAGGTGCATGCAATAAGAAAGTCATGATAGGGCATTACGGCCTCAATTAAAAGCGAACATGATCGAGTGTTTGGTTCGTGAAAACGGGATAATGAAGTTTATGGCGCGACACGACTACCATTTGTAAAGAGCCTCTTATGTAACTTGCGGTTTCTTAACTGGCCGATACACTGGATAACGAATCACGTTGGAAGCGTTCCACCAGGTTGTTCATTTAACAGCGGATAAAAC
>JAQGMD010000385.1 GCA_028292565.1 Burkholderia sp.
GGTGCGTAAAACGCACCCTACGGCTTGCCGGTGATCGCAAAATCGTCGACTGTGCCTGAGGTCTCGACTAGTACTACTAGTCGGAGGTAGCGCCCGACGCCTTTACCGCATTGCCCCACTTTGCTGCCTCACTGGCAAAAAAGCGCTCGAACTCCGGCCCGGTGGTGGGGGCGACCTCGGAGCCGCGTTCGCGTACAAATCGCGTCATGTGCTCGCTATTCAGTATCTCGACCACTTCCTTGTTCAGGCGCTGGACGACCTGTTCCGGCGTGCCCCTTGGGGCCATCAGGCCAAGCCATCCTACCGCCTCGAAGTTTTTCAGGCCGGGCACACCTGATTCATGCACGGTCGGCACATCAGGCAGCTGGGAAGACCGTGTTGCAGAAGTCACGGCGAGCGGGACAGCCTTCTTTGTCTGAATGTGCTGGAGCGCACTGGTCACCGAATCGACCATCAACGGCACCTGGTTGCCAAGAAAATCCGCCTGCGCCGGACCGCTACCCTTATACGGAACGTGCGTAATCTCGATGCCCGTCATGGACCTGAGCATTTCAGCCGCCAGGTGCTGACTGCCGCCGATGCCTGCGCTTGCATAATTGAGCCTGCCCGGGTCAGTCTTGGCGCGCTTCACCAGTTCTTGAATCGAAGTGATACCGGAAGAAGGTGTCGCAATAAAGATGAGCGGGACCGTCGCTATCAGCGTGATACCGACAAAGTCCTTGGTGGCGTTATAGGGGATTTTTCGATACAGGGTTTGATTGATCGCCATTGCGCTTCCGGCCACCAGCAGCGTGTAACCGTCGGGAGCTGAACGCGCTACTTGTCCGGTACCGATCATGCTGCCGGCGCCGGGCACGTTGTCGATGATGACGGATTGGCCCAGGCGCTTGGTCAGTTGCTCCGCGATCGCACGCGCGAACGTATCGGTAGCCTGCCCCGGCGGAAAAGGAACCACGAGCCTGACCGATTTCTCGGGCCACGCGGCGTGCACTGCGCCACTCAAACCAACTCCCAGTACCAGGCCAATGGCCGCCAGCAGGTTTTGCTTTTTCATTGCTTGTCTATCCGTATTGTTATGAGGTGTTGCGAGAGTCGTAATGGTATCAGCTGCGTCAAGACGCCCTTCAAAAACAAATTGAGCAGTGATTGATCGGCTGTCTTTACCGCCAATGCCGATCATTGAACAGGGCTTCCCTACTTTGCAGCTTTGACATAACATCTATCACTTGATTTTTACCGAAGATCCTATGTTCATTACCACCTCGAAGACATCTTCCCCTAAAAACTCCGGGGGACAAATCCTGATCAAGAAGCTCCTCGTTACGGTCGCTCTTTCCTGCAGCGCCATTGCTGGACATGCACAAACATGGCCGGTCAATCCTATCAAGTTGATTATTCCGTTCCCGCCGGGTGGCGGCACCGACATATTGTCCCGTCTGGTCGCCAACAAGCTTGCGGAGTCGAATAAATGGTCCATAGTCCCTGAAAATCGTGGCGGCGCGGGAGGCACTATCGGCGTCGGCGAAGCAGCCAAGGCGGCGCCCAATGGTTATACCCTCATGATGGGCCAGAAGGACAACATGGCCGTTGCACCATGGCTCTATAAAAGCCTGGCCTATGATCCCATCAAGGACTTTACTGCTGTCGCGCATGTGGCTTACACGCCTGTGGTCATAGTCACATCCGTCAACTCGCGGTTTAAGACATTGGCTGACGTCGTGAGCGCAGCGCGTGGCGCGCCTGACACCATATCCTACGGTTCGCCGGGGAACGGAACCACCATTCATCTGGCCGGGGAAGCGCTCAACACTGCTGCCAACATCAGGCTGGTGCACGTGCCTTATAAAGGATCGAGCCCGGCCATGACCGATCTGATGGGTGGAACCCTGGACCTGGCGGTCTCTTCCGTTCCATCAGCTATAAGTCAAATCAAGGCTGGCAAGGTGCGTGCCCTTGCCGTGACTTCGGCAAAGCGGAGTACTTCGTTGCCGGACGTGCCTACCGTGGCGGAATCCGGATATAAGGGCTTCGATGTCAGCACCTGGTATGGCATTTTCATGCCCGCCGGGGCGCCGAAGGACGTTGTGGTACTGCTCAACAGGGAAGTGAATAAGTTGCTGGCGACTCCGGAATTGAAGCAGGCGATCTACGCGCAGGGGGCGGAGCCGCAGGCGATGACGCCGGAAAAATTCTCGACGCTGCTGCAGACGGATTATCGCAACTTGAAGGATATCGTGAAGCAAGCGGGTGTAACGATCGAGTAAACACACCGACACGAATCTCGCGGTGCCTTGTGCAGCTGGGGCATCAGGAAACGCCGCGAGATCGGGGTCGCGGTGCCTGTACGGAGGAGTGGAGGTTGGGATGAAATCCCAACGTGCCGGCCTCTCCGTGCGGGCCATCCGTCGTGCAAGGTGAGAATAGTGGGATTGGCGGCGCGCCGCAGATCGCAACCTACGCCCTCTCTAGTGCGAAACGATTAGCCTCAGCCCCAAACTAACGAATATTGCGCCGGCAACGCGATCGAGCATCAAACCCACTCGTGGCTTGTTATTGAGCCACTGGCCAACAGAACCTGAGAAATATCCGAGTAGTCCAAACAGCACAGCAGCTTGCACAGTAAAGGCCACGCCTAGCGCCATCATCTGCATGCTCACGTTGCCATTTGCCGGAACGATAAACTGCGGCAAAAACGAGAGGAAGAACAGCACAACCTTCGGATTGATTGCATTGGCAAAGACGCCCTTCAAAAACAAATTGAGCAGCGATTGATCGACTGTCTTCACCTCGCTGACTTTCGCGCCTCCTTTACTGCGCAATGCATTAAAGCCCAGCCAAACCAAATAGAGTCCGCCGCAAATCTTGAGCAAGGTGAACGCCGTGTGCGAGGCCGCAATCACTGCGCTGACGCCAAGGACGGCCAAAAGAGTATGGCTAAGGCACCCAAGTGCGCACCCCAGGCCGAATACCATTCCCTGTTTGCGTCCCTTGGAGATGCCGATTCCGAGGACCATCAGGTTGTCCGGTCCTGGCGAGGCTGTAATCAATACAGCAGCAACGAGAAATCCTAAAAACTGTTCGGGGGCTAACATTGGCGCATATCTGGAGATAGAGTCGTCGAGGATAGCAGAACGAGAATCTGGTTGCGCTGGCACGCGGGTGACTCTGTGACGCCTGATACAAGTGTCAAGCTCTGTCACATTTTTGACATCTGCTAAATTTTAAGGAAAATTTAGCAGATGCTTATTTGTAGTCAGGGGCGCGACCACGCGCTTCTCCATGCACTGGCATAAAAAAAAGACCTCCGAAGAGGTCTTTCTTGTGTCTTACTCGTCGACTGCTTACTTCGGAACGACGATGACAGTGCCGCCTGTTTCACCTTTGACGCCATCGTAGCCCTGGGCACCAGTAGCACCAGTAGTGCCAGTAGCACCAGTAGTGCCTTTAGCTCCTTCATCGCCTGTCGCACCGGTAGCACCGGTAGCGCCGGTTGATCCCGTCGACCCTTTGGCGCCATCAAAACCTGACGAGCCAGTGGCGCCTGTCGCGCCGGTAGTGGTCGCGCCTGTAGCGCCTGTAGCACCAGTCGCACCGGCCGGGCCAGCGGGTCCGGGAACGGCGACTGTCGGAGCAGGAACGGCGACCGGAACTGCGACTGTAGTTTGACGCTCACAGGCTGTCAGCCCAATGGAACCAACAAGTGCCAACAAAAGAATGGAATATTTCATGGATGCCTTTAGTGATGTAAAAAAATACCTCCGTGATCTCAGACAAAAATGCCTGTGAGCACGAAGACGCTAATAAACGATTTATTGGGATCAGGGGGTGTTGGCAGGAAAGCAGGCCAAGTGATCACTGACGTCACAATCCGGATACGCACGGTGCCCTGAACGGCTGTGTCCATCCGAAAAATGGTTATTTCGCTAAATCAGCCCGAAACATACGCTGCTTTATTAAAGCGCTCCGTGCTCTAGCACACATACAGACTATGTTTTTTCACGTACATTTCTCGAACCGGTAATTAGGACGTTAATGATTTTCCTTAGTCAATCTTTGAGATGGCATTCAACGTTGACTTTCCCCGCGGCCGAAAGGCACGCGGGTTTTTTTTGTCCGTTGCAGATGTGCAGCGCTTTCTGATCGCATCGGAGCTCCGTGTTCGCAAACGCACGGACCGGTTCCCCGCAACCGGCTACCGTGTGACCTCAAACATAAAGTTGGCCGATGAATTCATCCGAATAGATCGCACCAACAAAAAGGGGAAGCATATGAAAATTACACGAACATTCTTCGCAGGCGTGGTCGCCTTGTCAGCATTGATGCCGCTGGCGCTGGTGCCAGGTCAGGCAATCGCACAACAGTACAACGTCTCCAGGCAAACACCGCACATTGAAGGTTTCAATGTCGATGAAGTGCGTCGCCTGACTCCTGGGATCGATCTCAATTTTGGCCTGTATGGCACGCCAGGTGGCGTGGCGACCATGCGCATCGACGGCGCGACGCGAAATCTGACGCTGGTTGAAGTTGAAGCCGGCCGGTACGAAGGCACCTACACGATCAGCAGCCGCGACAAAATCGTAGCGCGCAGCCCGGTAACAGCAAATCTACGCGTGGGCAATGAGGTCGCCAGCACGGTTCTGAATGAATCCCTGCAAGTCGGCGTCGGTTATCACAGCGAGAAAGCCGCCCCGGGCCGGCAGCCGAGGGTATCGCGCTTCGACGTTGAACCGGTTGCTGACTTAAGCGGCGGTAATGATTTGCATTTCACGGTAATGGGCACCCCCGGCGGAAAAGTGGATCTCGCCATTGGCGGCGTCAAGGGAAAAATCGTCCTGCCTGAGGTGAATAGCGGCGAGTACGCGAGCACTTACACAATCAGGAATCGCGACCGCATCGTGTCGAACAGCGCCGTTACGGCGAATCTGCGCGTGGGCGAACGTGTTACCACCGTCACCCTTGGTAAAGCCTTGCAAAGTGCTGCTGCCCCTGTGCCAGTGCGCGTCGCGCGCATCTGTAGTAACTGCGGCACGATTGAAGCGGTCAATCTTATCGAAGTCAAAGGCGAAGGCAGCTATCTCGGTACGATCGGCGGCGGTGTTGTCGGTGCTCTGCTGGGTAGCCAGGTCGGGGGCGGCAATGGTCGCACCGCCGCTGGAATTGCGGGCGCGATAGGGGGTGCGTATGCTGGCCGTGCACTCGAAGGACATACGCGCAATTCGAATCATTATGAAGTAGTGGTTCGTCTGGAAAACGGCGCGACACAAACCGTCAGCTTTGAAGCCGAACCCGGCTACCGGGTGGGTGAGAAAGTCAAAATCAATGATGGCGTCATTGTGCGTAATTCCTGAATCGGCACGGGGCTGCCCACCTTCCCAGCTCCATCACATGCAGGGCGGAATGTAGGTTGGGATCTGCGGCGCGCGCGCCAATCCCAACATTCACGCTTTGCAGATGAGACGGCTCAACCCGTGCACGCAGGCGACCTGGAAGATCCGTCACGGCGCCAGCGCCGGCGGGTTTGGTCTCGGCGAACTCTGTGCTGCCGATATCAGACGGCTGGCGCCATCCTGCACCTGTAACGCCCTGCCGAACGCCTGAACATTGCTGACGCTCGTTACAGTATCCATGTACCACCATTCAGCGATGACCCGGGTCGGATCAATGTCCAGCAACATATAGCCGCGCTTGCTGAGTTCGATGTATTTAAAATGCGGATTGATGAGCGCGAGGGCGGCGGCGGTCACCTCTTCGAGTTCGCCGAGCGCCGGCGAAGTAACCGATGTGCAGACGAATTCCACTGCGCGCGAGCCTGCCCCCGTATTCGGGTTGTATCCACCACTATTGACGTCTGAATTATTCGGGTCCTGCGACAGATCAGCCGCCCACGAACTGTGGAGGTCCCCGCTCAGGATCACGACATTGTTGACCGCAGGATGGGTCGCATCGCCCTTAAGGCACCGCGCAGGAATAAGTTGGTCAATTTTGCTGGCCGTAGCGGGCGCGTTGCGGCGTTGCTCGTCGTCGCC
>JAQGMD010000387.1 GCA_028292565.1 Burkholderia sp.
GATGAAGCTCGAGGTACTCGGATGTGCCGGCGGTATCGGCGGGCGCGAACGATATACGACCTGCCTGCGACTGGACCATGACATCCTCCTTGATGCCGGTACAGGGATCACCAATCTCGATCTTGACCAGCTCGCCGCAATAGACCATGTGTTCCTCACGCATTCCCATCTCGATCATGTGGCCGGCCTGGCAATGCTAGTCGATACCGTGCTGGGCAGGAGGGACGGTCCCGTTGTCGTGCATGCAACGGAACAAGTAGTCGCTGCGCTGAAAAAGCATTTGTTCAACTGGGCCTTATGGCCCGACTTCACGTCCATACCGAGCGCGGATCATCCTGTGCTGCGCCTGGCGCCTTTCACACCGGGCGCGACCATCGACATCGACGGCAGGATGGTTACCTCCCGTCCGGTCGACCATACCACCGGCGCGGTTGCCTACATGGTGCATCAGAGCGAATCGGGGTTCCTTTTTACCGGCGACATGTGCTCGACGCCGGATCTCTGGGTGGAACTGGAGGACGACAAGAGAATCAGCAAGGTCATCGTGGATTGCTCCTTTCCCAATTCCGAATCGGAGCTTGCCGCCAGGTCGAAGCATTTTTGCCCGCAGGCGCTGCTTGCCGACATCGGCGCAGTGACCCGGGAAATCGAATTCCTGATCTATCACCTGAAGCCGGGGCAGGAAGACCTGATCATGGAAGAACTCGATGGCGGCGCGGACGGGCGCGCATTCAAGGCGCTGGCATGCGGCGATGTTTTTGTTTTTTGAATCTGTACCGATGACCTATCTTACCCATACCGAACTTGCGCTCAGGCTGGAGCAGCTAACCGAACTAAGCGTTGAGCTCAGCACCAACCGTGACATTTCTCTGCTGCTCGAAAAAATCTTAAGAACGGCGAAGAAGATCACTCACGCCGACGGCGGTACCTTGTACCGGGTCAGCGACGACAAGAAGAGCCTGCGCTTCTACATTTCGATTAACGATACCCTCGGCATGTACCAGGGCGGCGCCAGCGGTCATGCTGTCGACATCCCCGACATTCCGTTATTGACGCCGAACGGGGATAAGAACATGGATGCGGTGGCGGCATATGTCGCCAATAGCGGAAGCTCGGTCAATATCCCGGATGTGTACCGCACCGATGCTTTCAATTTTTCCGGAATGCTCAAGTTCGATGCGCATTACCACTATCATTCGCAGTCGTTCCTCACCGTGCCGATGCAGGATCATGAGGGCGAACTGATCGGGGTGCTGCAACTCATCAACGCGAAAGATCGTGAGGGCAGGACCACACTGTTCACCGATACAGACCAGCGCCTGATCGAGGCGCTTGCTTCGCAGGCTGCAATCGCGCTGACCAATCGCGAACTGATCGCGCGAATGGAGGATCTGTTCGTATCGTTCGTGAAGCTGATCAATATCGGGATCGATGAAAAATCACCGCATACCGGCCGGCATTGCGAGAACGTCCCCGAGCTGACCATGATGCTCGCAGAGGCGGTGCACGCAACGCCCGACGGGCCGCTTGCCGGGTTCACGATGAACGAGAATGACCGCAAGCAGCTCTGGCTGGCCGGCTTGCTGCACGATTGCGGCAAGATCACTACACCGGTTCACGTAGTGGAAAAGGCGACCAAACTCGAAACCATCGTCGATCGCATCCACACCGTCGATACGCGCTTCGAAATCCTTAAGCGCGATGCAGAGATCAGGACGTTAAAGGAACAATACGAGAGTGGCCAGGAGCACGATCTGGTTCGCGTTGAAAAGCTGAAGCAAAAGCTGCAGCAGGAATTCGCAACGCTCGACGAGGAACGCGACTTCCTGCGTCGGGCCAATATCGGCAGTGAGGGCATGTCTCCCGAAGACCAGCAGCGCGTAATCGACATTGCGCGCCGTCGCTGGGTCGGACCAGACGGAAAGGAACGTGGCCTGCTTGACGAGGAAGAAGTGGCCAACCTCACGATCCGCGCCGGAACGCTCAATCCGGAGGAGCGGGAAATCATCAACAACCATATCTCCGTCACCATCAGGATGCTGGAGTCGCTAAGTTGGCCCAGGCATTTCCAGAACGTGCCCGAGTATGCCGGCGGACATCATGAACGGATGGATGGCAAAGGTTATCCGCGCGGTTTGCGCGGCGAGCAGATGTCGGTGCAGGCGCGGATCATGGCGATCGCCGATATCTTCGAAGCGCTGACCGCAAAGGACCGGCCATACAAAAAAGGAAAAAGCCTGAGCGAATCGCTGCGCATCCTCGGCGGTTTCCGCCTTCGGAATCACATCGATCCGGATCTGTTTGACGTGTTCATCCGGCGCAAGGTGTATCTTGAATACGCCTCGCGCTTCATGGACCCGGCGCAGATTGACGAGGTGGATGAAACGGAGATCCCGGGGTATGAGCCGTAGGGTTTGAGGCGGAGGTTTGCCGACAAATCGCTTGCGCCTGACCTCACTCCGGCTCGACCCCTAGCGCAACCAAAAACCGCGACACCATGTTGTAAGTCGCGATCACGCCGACCAGTTCAACTACAAGCTGATCGTTTTCCAAAGCCAACCGTACCGCGGCCATCGTGGCATCCTTCACTTCCACATTGCGAGTCATCTCCACGGTGAGCGCAATCGCAGCACGTTCACCGGCATCGAACATAGACAAATCGCCGCCCGGCTTCGCTAAAGACCGCAACGCCTCGGCCTGTTCCATTGTGCCGCCTGCTTTAATGAACAACGGCGCATGATGATGAAACTCATACTCCGCGCCGTTCAGGACCGCGACCATGCACATTGCCAGTTCCCGCAGCTTGGGTGACAGCTCCAGTCCGGTACGGACTTCGCCGAGGAAGGCATTCCAGCCCCTGGCAAACGCGGGACTGTGAAGCAGCATCCGGTCGAGGTTCATTAAATCGCCGCCGCGGCGCGCGCGGATGGCATTTACTATCGGTGCCGGCTCGGCAAGGTCAAACGGTTGATACGGGATACGCGGCATACGGCTTGGTCTCCATGTTTTTTGGCGGGTGGTGTGTAAGCTACTACTTTGGCACTCCTGAATCTTCCACTGTCATTTGCGCGCGCGATGACGTAGGCTGGGATCCGCGGCGCGCGCTAATCCCAACATTCGGACCTGGTGCGACCTACGGCTTGCCTGCATGGTACGTTCATAGGATTTCATCCAAGGTCGACGAGGGTTTTAATACCGATTCCAACATTCGCCGCCCGAATAAAGCCATGGATGTGCAAAGCACCTACGCATGGGGCAGGTTCGGCGACAAGCCCTC
>JAQGMD010000402.1 GCA_028292565.1 Burkholderia sp.
GTTATATTCCCGGAAATACACGCACCACCTATGGAAACAGCGTAGATGCCAACGATGCGGCGCGCGAAATCGATGCCGCCGTCGTTGGCAAGACGGCCGAACTTGATGTCAAACCATGGACAGAAGCAGTCGGCAAAATGGAGGCTAGCCGCAATGCGAACCTCGCCGACCTGCATACCAAAGACACCGGATCGGGCGGGCACGGCACGTACTACATGGCGGGGTTGTCCCATTGGGCAAATACACAGGATATTCGGCTCGACAAGAAGATTCGAGTAAAGACTTTTTCGATCGACGTTGATGAAGGAGGCAACGGCCTGATCGATGGAAATAACCGAACGATCAAGCCGCGCGACAGCCAGCTATACCTCGCAGCCAAGTATGGCGGCCGCACTGGCAATGAGTCAGAGTGTGACGCCGGCGGCGACACGCCCTCCAATTATTTCCTGGCCAGCCAGCCAAACGAAATGATCCGGTCCATCCGCACCGTCTTTGATCGCATTGGCGGTTCAAGCGGGACTATTTCCGGCGTCTCCGTTTCAACCACCAAGATATCTTCCGACGGCGCGTTTGTCTTCCAGCCGGGTTTCAACTCGTCGAACTGGTGCGGCAGTCTAAAAAAACTCAGGCTTAGTCTCGATAACGACACAGTCACCATCGCGAAAACCGCGGTATGGGATGCAGGCGAGATATTGGCGGGCAAGGGTGAGACAGTGGCTAATCCCCAAGCAGCTGACCGGAAGATATACACCTCTGCGATCGAAGGAACCAAGTTCCTGCCTTCCATTCCGTTCAAATGGGAAACCAACGATGTGTCAACGGGTAAAGACGAATTGACCGAGGGGTTGAAAGCGCTGTTCAAGACGAATCCGGGCAATGGTGCGGAAGACGGGCATGGAATGGACCGGGTTCGATATCTGCGTGGCGATCGCTCCCTCGAGACGAGCAAGCTAGGTGGGATATTCCGCGCGCGAGGCAGCGTACTCGGGGACATCATCAACAGTAACCCGCTCTATGTCGGACCGCCGGCGCTCAATGTGCAAGGAGATAACTATCAAACGTTTTACGACAAAAACAAGGCGCGCGCGAAGGCGGTCTATGTAGGCGCCAATGACGGCATGTTGCACGCTTTTAGCGCGGACGATGGCAGGGAATTATTTGCCTATGTTCCGAATGTCTTGATACCCGCATTAAGCCAGTTGACCCGGCCGGATTATAGTCACAGGGCTTATATGGACGGGATGATGAGCGTGGCCGATGCAAAAGTTGATACGGAATGGAAGACCGTTCTAGCGGCCGGTTTGGGCGGCGGCGCCCAAGGCGTGATTGCATTGGATGTCACCAATCCGTTGGACTTTGGCGGCGCGATCTTCGAATTTACCGACGCGGACGACAAAGCTATGGGTAACGTGGTCAGCGCGCCGGTCATTGCGAAGTTCATGACGAAAAGCCCCAAGAACGCAGCACCTGAATACAAGTACTTCCTCGTGGTCTCCAGCGGCTTGAATAACTATAAGGATGACGGCATCGGGAAGTTCAACCCCGACGCGCCTGGCGTGCTGTTCCTGTTATCGCTGGACAAAGCGCCTGGGGCAAAGTGGCAAGTCGGTAGGAACTATTTCAAATTCACTACGCAAAATACGGATGCAACTTTGCAAAACGGCTTGGGTTCTCCCGCGCTTGTAGTCGGTGCGAATGGTGTGGTCCGTTACGGTTATGCGGGCGACCTCCAGGGCAACTTGTGGCGATTCGATTTCACCGGCGCCGAGCCGTTTTCAAAGAAGCCGCCAAAACCGACTCTTTTGTTTACTGCAAATGACGAACAGGGCCAACGCCAACCCGTTACCACCCAACCCAAAGTGGTGTTTGCACCCGGCGGGGGCTATGTTGTGTTGTTCGGGACTGGCAAGTTTCTGGAGAATACTGACGTGGCACCGGGCGAGTTCAAGTCGCAGTCCTTCTACGGCATCCTCGATACAACCAAAAGCGATTACACCGTAAGCGGGCGTAAAGACCTGGTCAAGCGCGTCCTTGAAACACGCGACAATGGTGCTTCACTTGAGCTGACAGGTAACGAATTTTCCTACCTGGATTCCAAGGGATGGTATTTCGATTTTCTCGACTCCGCCACAACTGGCGAGAGAAGTGTGACCAATGGCCTGGTTGCCAATGGCAGGATTTTCTTCAACACGCTTATCCCTGGTGCAGACCCTTGCTCCGCAGGCGGGGGACGGACCTATATTTTAGATACATTGACGGGAATGCCCCAGCCCACGACGGATCCGCTCACCGGGCTCCCTTCGCGCGTCATACGCACGGGATTCCGATCCACAGTCGGGATGCTGAGTTCGCCGGTGGTGTTTGATACCAGCGCCAACGTAGGAGACAGGAATGCAGTCGGCAGGCGCAAGGTAACGAAGAACAGTTCAGTGTTCAATTTCGGTACAGACGGTGCAGCGCCTGCGGAAAGAATTGCGACAGATGTGCCTGCAGGGCGTTTCAGCTGGCGCGAAATATTGAATTGGCTCGATAAATGAATCGGAGGCGGTACGTGGATACGAGACAAATTTATCGGAGCGGGACTGTCGCCATTACGGTTTGCCGGGGCTTTACCCTGATTGAACTCATGATCGTCGTGGTTGTGGTAGCAATATTGGCGGCGGTGGCTTATCCGTCGTATCAGGAGGCGGTCCGAAAAGCGAAACGGGCCGAAGGCCGTGCCGCGCTCATGGAGCTTATGCAGCAACAGGAACGCTATTACTCACAAAACAACACTTACATCGGGTTTTCCTCGACCTCCACGGATGCCAATGAAAAGCGATTCAAATGGCACTCGGGCGACAGCCCGCAGAGCAGTGCCTATGAGATCTATGGTGCGGCGTGCGCGGATGACAAAATCAGCAATTGCGTGATTCTGACTGCACGCCCGGGTACAGACAAAGTTTCCCGCTACGTCGATAACAAGTGCCGCGAGCTGACGTTGTCCAGCACCGGAAAAAAGACGGCCGTCGGTAACGACTGCTGGTAATGGTATGAGAGCGCAAGTACTGTTCTTTCAAAAAAAGCACACCGCGGGATTCACCCTCGTGGAGTTCATGGTAGTGCTGGCCATTGCAGCCATCTTGTTCTCGATGGCCGTTCCCAGCTTCCGCGCGCTGATACGGAACATGCAAGTAACAACTGTGGTCAACGATTTTTTTTCGGCCCTGAACCTGGCTCGGTCGGAAGCCATCAAGCGAGGCACCCGTGTCACCCTGGCGACGGTAAAGGCAGACAGCGGTTGGGAGGATGGCTGGGTAGTTTTTGTCCATAACAACAGCACTACGGTGCCTGACGCCGGGGATGAAATAATTTTCGAGCGGGGCCCGATTCACCGCGGGATTACCATCGTCCCCAATCTGGGCGGCGATCCACTCAAGTACATCTCCTACAATGGAACGGGGCGCACGCGGACTGATGACAGCGGACAAACGGCGTTGTTAGGCCATTTCGCGTTTATCGTGGACGGCGTAACCGTCAGGCAGATCATAATCACCTTTCTCGGCCGTCCGCGCGTGTGCACTCCCGCGAAAAAGGATTGTTGACTAAGGTGAGTGGGTGGGATAAGCGACGCAGCCGGCGAGGGCGTTGTCCGGGCGGGCCCTATAGGGTGGCAGGCGGTGTTTACGCTGTCACAGGTCGGTTCGGTGGAGTTCGATTCGTCAGCGAAATGGCTCGTCGTTCGGATCCGAATTGGATGGATCGCTCCATAGACCCGGTAAGCTATCGAGCAGTGCCGGATCGTTCCCGCCAGAAGTCGAATGGAATGAAAGATGGCTACTAACGCGGCAGGCCGTCCGCGGGCGGGCTTTACCGAGAGAACGCTTGCTTGCCAACGGGCGCCTGCATCCAGGAGCAGGCGCCGAAATAATTCAGCACTTCCTCGGATCAGTAGCGGTTGTGACAGACGGATCGCACGTCCGGATGTCGCCAAATGCCGGAATCAGGACCCGGAGCGGCCGTCTGGCCGAGCCTGATTTCAGGTCGAGATCGATTTGACGAATCCAGTCGTTACTTGCGGTGACCACGCGGCCCAGTCCGGTGAAGATTACGCTCGTCCGAGCGTTACCATTGCCGTCATGGGCGGATATGGAGGTCTTGCTTGAATCCTGGTCCTCCACAATGCGAATGATGTAAGGGTCGACCGATTCCGAAGGGGCTGCGTCGCACCTTCCACCCGGATTTGTCCGGCTAACGACAACGTGGGGCCCGGAACCGACGAGAGCACATTCGCCATTCAGGCTGTTCACCAGTGAAAACTGCACCGCCGTATTGCGTTTGATGGCCTCCTCCCGAGCCAGGCGCAATGCGTTCACCACCTTCTCTGAGTCGGCCTTTATTTGCTGGTGATTCGTGTAGGTCGAAAAGCTCGGTACGCCAACCGCAATTGTCGCGACACTGACCGCCATGGCGACAATAAGCTCGGTTAGAGTGAATCCCTGTTTTGATTTACGTCCCAACATGAGCTGCCTCTTATACAAATTGAGAGAAGAAATGGAGCTGTCATTATCCTGCAAAAAGATGATAGAACGACAACTTTTCGATCGGCCGATGAGAAAATGATCTAATTAACAACATTTGAGTGAGCTTAGTTTAGGGCCCGCGTAGTAATAAGTTGTTCATTTTGGCGGTCGTAGCGGGGTGCAATGTTAGGCGCCCGACGCGCCGCAGTGCGCCCGCTATGGCTAGCACAAATGACAACTTATTCCTGCGCGTGTCCTTAGGTCGGAACCGAAGAAAACAGCGGAGTCGGCGCCTGCGAGGCCGGTGTTTTAATGAGCTTCGCTGGAAGGTCAGAAATGTTTCTGTTCTAGGGAATGCAGAATTCTGTTGAAGGAAATGCAGAATATTTCGCGGAGTGCCCACCGTCCCGGAAGTGAAGCAGGCGGTCGTGCATGGCGTTCCCGGCCTGCACGGTGTCCTATATGCAGAGTTTCGGAAAATATCGGTCTTAAACGCCGACCGGCATGTTGCCCATAATGGAACTTGCGGATTCGAATTTCGCCGCATTGCTGCAATCCGCTTTGCCGGGACGTTCCAAAGAAGGGCGGGTGCCCGGATACCGATGAATGGACGAGGCTTCAGCCGCAGTGCCAGGAATGGATTCAATATTCTTCGTAACCACCGAAGATATTCGACTGCGCCAACTGCGGTAGCAGAACAGGAAGCCGGCAACGGTTAAAATGTCGCCTTCAGCCGCCCTATTGGCGCAAACCCGAATATCGAATTGAGAACAGTGGAAATCACTAACGACCTGCAGGCTATTCACCGTGCGTTACAGTTGGCATCAAAAGGCCTGTTCACCACCACGCCGAATCCGCGCGTAGGTTGTGTCATCCTCAAAGACAAGC
>JAQGMD010000404.1 GCA_028292565.1 Burkholderia sp.
ATAGGTATTCGGTTCAAGCGTGAGGTGATACAGCGACAAATGCGGTGGCGAGAAATCGATGGCCGTTGCCACGTCCCGATGCGCCTCTTCCAGCGATTGCCCGGGCAGCGCGTACATCAGGTCGAGATTGAAGTTGTCGAAATTCGCATGCGCGATCTCGACCGCGCGACGCGCCTCATCGCCGTCGTGTATGCGGCCGAGCGCCTGCAAATGATGCGGATTGAAGCTCTGGATACCGATCGACAAACGGTTGATGCCGCTGGCGCGATACGACCTGAACTTCTCCGCTTCGAAGGTACCCGGATTGGCCTCCATTGTGATTTCGGCTGCACCGTCGAGCGGCAACAGCGTGCGGATATCTGACATCAGCCGGTCAAGACCCGCCGCCGACATCAGGCTCGGTGTGCCGCCGCCGATGAAGATCGTGTAGATCTTGCGCCCCCATATCAGGGGCAGCGCGGCCTCGAGGTCGGCACGCAAGGCCGCGATATATTCTTCCTCGGGAAATCCGCCTGTAGCTTCGTGCGAATTGAAGTCGCAATACGGGCATTTCCGGACGCACCAGGGAAAATGCACATACAGCGACAGCGGCGGCAACGCAGTGAGATTGAGCGTGCCTGGTTTCAGGAATGCGGTGGCAGCCTGTGCCGCACCGCTCACAGTCTGGGCGCCCGATCCGATGGGCTTGATAGGAATCATCGTAGTTTTTCAACCAGTAGGCGTAACGCCTGTCCGCGATGTGACAGCCGGTTCTTTTCATCGGAGGACAACTCCGCCGCTGTTTTACCAAGCGACGGCAGCAGGAAATAGGGATCGTAGCCGAAGCCGCCCTCGCCGCGCGCTTGCGCGACGATTTCGCCGTCCCAACGGCCTTCGGCGATAATGGGCTGTGGATCGTCGGCATGCCGCACGAAGACCAGCACACAATAATAGTAGGCCGATTTATCCGCGTGCGCCACGAGGTCGGCATTGAGCTTTTGATTATTGCGCGCATCCGATTTCGGCTCGCCCGCATAGCGCGCGGACAACACGCCAGGCGCACCGCCGAGCATATTGACGCAGACGCCGGAGTCATCCGCCAGCGCCGGCAAACCGGTGAGGCGAGCCGCATGGCGCGCTTTTGCGAGCGCATTCTCGACGAAGGTCGGATGCGGTTCTTCCGCTTCCGGAACATTGAATTCGCCCTGCGTATGCAGTTCGAAACCGATGGGCGCAAGCATCTGGCTGAATTCCTTCAGCTTGCCGGCGTTGTTTGATGCGAGAACGATGGTGCGGGACATGATGAAAACAGAAAAGACAAAACGGGGATTGTATCCCCGTCCTGCTTTGAAACGCTTGAAGCGCGAATTAAAGGGCCACGGCTAAAGTGGCATGCCGAGTGATTTCTTTTGCAATGTTTTCAGTTCGGAGATTCCTAATTGCGCAAGATCCAGCATCTTGTTCATCGTCGCGCGATCGAATACCTCGCCCTCGGCGGTGCCCTGCACTTCCACGAAACGCCCGGCATCGGTCATCACGACATTCATGTCGGTATCGCAGTCGGAATCTTCAAGGTAATCCAGGTCGAGCACCGGCACGCCGCGGTAAACACCGACCGATATCGCGGCGACGAAATGTTTAATGGGAATCGCGGTAATGGCATTTTGCTCAACCAGCTTGCCAAAGGCATCATGCGCGGCCACCATCGCCCCCGTGATCGCCGCGGTGCGCGTACCGCCGTCAGCCTGGATCACATCACAATCCAGGTGCAGCGTGCGCTCGCCAAATGCATCGAGATCAAATGCCGCGCGCAGCGAGCGGCCGATCAGCCGCTGGATTTCCTGCGTACGTCCGGACTGCTTTCCTTTGGCCGCCTCGCGGTCCATACGCGTATGGGTGGAGCGCGGAAGCATGCCGTACTCGGCGGTCAGCCATCCCTGTCCTTTGCCTTTCAAAAAGCCGGGCACCTTCTCCTCGATGCTGGCGGTGCAGATCACGCGCGTATCACCGAACTCGATCAGCACCGAGCCTTCCGCATGCTTGGTGTATTGACGGGTAATGCGGACAGGACGCAAGGCGTCGGCGGGACGCCCGCTCGGCCGGATTTCATGCATGGGCTGGACCTAATTTTTCGATGTGACGCGGGACGATTTTTCGATGGCGCCGCGAATTTCCTCGATCGCTTTTTCAATCTCGGTCTCGTTGAACGCATCAGCATTTTCCAGGTCCGCGCGCGGCGCCTGGATCGTGGTGGTGACACTACCGATCGGCAAGGTATGAGTGGTGATGGTCGTGTTCGCGTCCTGGACCACGTTGGTGCCTTCCCACATCATCGCCAGCGCGGTGACATTGTCGCTCGACTTGCCGGCGATCCCGGTGGCGGTGGCGAGCAGCTCCGGCACCGCGCGCACCACGGTATTGTTATGCAGGCGTTGTGCCAGCACGTGGTCCGGCAACACCGACCACAATCCATCCGAGCATAACAGGAGGACATCGCCGGCTTGCAAGCTGGCGCGACGCGACAGTTCGATGATCGGCATATTCGGCGCGCCCAGGCAATTGAACAGCTTGTTGCGGTCCGGATGGGTATCGCGTTCGGACGGATCGACTTTGCCCTGTGCGATCAGCGTCTCGATCCTGGAGTGATCGCGCGTGCGCGCCAATATCTGGCCCTTACGCATCCAGTAAAGCCTTGAATCACCGCAATGCGCCCAGAATGCGCAGTTATGCTGGATCAGGCAGGCGACGATAGTCGTGCGCGGCGTTTCCGGCAGGTTATTGATGGCCCGATAGCGATGTATCTCGCGATGGGCGGCGAAGAAACTGTCTTCCAGAAACCGCTCCGGCTTCTTTACATACGGATTCGCATTTTGCTGGAACAGCGAACCTATGGTTTGCATCGCAATGGTCGCTGCCATCTCGCCCTGGATGTGGCCGCCCATGCCGTCAGCAAGCAACAGCAGCAGCGCATCGCGGGTAAAGCTGTAGCCCATGCGGTCCTGGTTGTTCCTGCGGCCGCCGATATGGCTTTCTTGATAAACAGAGAATCGCATGATGTCGGGTTACCGCGTTTCTTCCTGAATGGTCGTTGCGGAAGAAGGCACTCTCCTGCCGATTCCGCTAAAAAATGTCCGGACCTTGTTGGAAACCTTATCCAGCAGAGCGGCCTCCCTCTTTTGCGGCACCGGTTCGCGCAGCGCCTTCTGCAGAGCAAACACGCTCTGCGGGCGCTCCAGCGGATCGATGCGCAGGCTCCATCGAATCACGTCGATCAGTTCCTCCGAATACATGCTTTCCAGCTTGCGGAAATGATCTTCCATCTTGTCGTTAGTCTGGCGCTGGTCCGCTGGCTGTGGCGGAGCACCGACCATGCAGGCGAACATCGACGCGCCGATACTGTAGATGTCGGTCCATGGGCCGAGGCTGCCGTTCTTCACATATAACTCGGGCGGCGCAAAACCGGGCGTGTACATCGGATACAGCTTGGGCAGGTCGGTCTTCAACGTCTGTCGCGCGGCACCGAAATCCAGCAGGATCGGCGTACCGTCGACGCGCAGGTAGATATTGGCCGGCTTCAGGTCGAGGTGCAGTAATTTATTGGTATGCACTTCGCGCAAACCATTCATCACCTGGTTGAACATCTTGCGGATGAAACGTTCCGATACCAAGGGCCTTTCGCCTTTATCGCGACGCCGCAGGATGTGATCCTGCAGGGAACGACCGGACTCATAGGCCATTACCATGTACACGGTATCGTTGGCGCGAAAAAAATTGATGACGCTGACCACGTTGGGGTGGGAAATGCGCGCGAGCGCCCGGCCTTCCTCGAAGAAGCATTTAAGCCCTATCCGGAACACCGGCAGATTTTCCGCCGAGATTGCGGGCACCAGTTCGCCCGGCTGGCGCAACGCCAAGGAGCTCGGCAAGTACTCTTTGATGGCGACTGCATTGCCGTCTTCATCATAGGCGAGATAGACAATACTGAACCCGCCGGACGCAATCTTCTTTACAATGCGATATCCGGCAATTTCTAGTCCATCTGGCAACGGTGCGTTATTTTGCGCGGCCATAGTGTTCTTTATGAGTTTAGCTGCGATTGTGTTGATAAATCCCTGTTTTGTAAAGCAGAAACCAAGGACTGAATTTTGAGCATTCTCAGCATGACCGGATATGCGGTCACCTCACGCGAAGCGGCTGTCGGCACACTGACGATCGAGATCAAAAGCGTCAATTCCCGATTCCTCGACCTGCAATTCCGCATCAACGACGAACTGCGCGCCCTTGAGCCCGCGCTGCGCGAGGCAATCATGGGCCGCGTCGCGCGCGGCAAAGTCGAGTGCCGGCTGAGCTTCGGCCGTAAAGCCGCAAGTGGCGGCGCGCAGACACTGAACCCCACGTTGCTTGCCTCTTTGGCAAGACTGCAGGACGAAGTGCGCCAGCAATTCAGCACCGCCCCGGGCATGACGGTCAACGAAGTGCTGCGTTGGCCGGGCGTGATCGAAGAAACCGAAATTGGCCAGGAAACGCTGCAGGCAGACGTTTCGGCCACCATGGCCGCTGCACTCGAAGCCTTCGTCGAATCCCGCGCCCGCGAGGGCGCCGCGCTGCAGACCATGCTGCTGTCGCGCATCGACGACATGGAGGCCATCGTTGCCCGCATTACACCGCTGGTGCCGCAAGCAGTCGCGCAATTCCAGCAAAAAGCCACCGACCGCATGCATGAAGCGTTGGGCCTCGCGACGCAGGACGGTACAACGCAACCAGCTACGGTGTCGCGCGAAGAAGTGCTGGAACGCGTCCGCCAGGAAGTGACCGTGTACGGCATTCGCATCGACATCGCCGAAGAATTGTCGCGTTTGTCGGCGCACCTGTCGGAAACGCGCCACATCATCAAGAAAGGCGGGCAAGTCGGAAAGCGGCTCGACTTCATGATGCAGGAACTGAACCGCGAAGCCAACACCGTCGGCTCCAAGGCCGCGATGAAAGAACTGTCTGATGCGTCGATGGCGATGAAACTGTTGATCGAGCAGATGCGCGAACAGGTCCAGAACCTGGAATAGGCAACAACAGTTCGGTATTGAATTAACAGCTACAGCAGTACCCACGAGAATACTTATGATCGACCTTAATCCTCCCTCCGGCAGCCTGTTCATGGTCGTGGCCCCGTCCGGCGCCGGAAAGTCCACGCTGGTAAATGCCCTGCTCGCGCAGGAGCCGACCATCAAATTGTCGATCTCCTACACCACCCGCGCCCCCCGGCCAGGTGAAATGCACGGTCGCGAGTATTACTTCACTTCGGTGGAAGATTTCCAGAAGCGGCGTGAGAATGGGGAATTTTTAGAGTCAGCCGAAGTCCACGGTAATTACTATGGAACATCACGGCTGCTCATTTCCGAACAAATGAAAGCCGGCACCGACGTCCTGCTCGAGATTGATTGGCAAGGCGCGCAGCAGGTAAAGAAGCAATTTCCGGATGCGGTTGGCATATTCATCCTGCCACCCTCCATCGCTGCCCTGGAAGAGCGCCTGAAGAAGCGCGGACAGGACGAGCCCCACGTGATTACGAGGCGGATTCTGGCCGCCGGCGGGGAAATCGCGCATGCACCCGAGTTCGAATATGTTATT
>JAQGMD010000409.1 GCA_028292565.1 Burkholderia sp.
ACCACCGAAGTCACATCGCCCTTGAAAAAGGCCAGCAACCAGCGCAGGTAGGCCAGGCCGCCCTTGATGTTTTCCTCCACATCGAAGGCATTCTTGACATTGAAGCGTTCGGCGGTCTCAGGAATGAGCTGCATCAGCCCTTGCGCATTCTTCGGTGATACCGCCCGGCTGTTGAAACCGGATTCGACCGAGATGATGGCGAGCGCCAGTTGGGGATCGACGTTATAGCGTGGCGCCAGTTTATTCACCAGTGTAAGAATCGGGCCTTTGGGATAGGTCACCGGCTCTTCCTGAGGCTCCTGTTGTACTTGTACCGGGGGTGGCGGGTCGGGCAGCAGGCATGCCGGCAGCGGGACAGTCGAAGAGGGCGGCGTATAGCCCAGCATTCTCCGTGCATGCTCATGCCCTTGAGTGGCCGCCATTGCAAACAACTGCGCAGCCACGCCATCGTCTTTTGAAACGCCGCGGCCGTTCGTATACATCCAGCCCAACGCATATTGGGCGTCGGCATAGCCGGTCTTCGCGGCTTTGCAATACAAGGCAGCAGCCGTCTTGTAATCGCGGGGGACGCCTTCGGCGTGTTCGTGTTTGGCGGCGAGTGAGGCCAGCGCTTCGGGAGGTTCGCTAGCTTCCATAGTCTCTGCTGTCGCACTGCCTGCCCACAGGAGCAGCGCTGACACGGCTACGGAGTATTTGAAATTAAAGCTGGCGATATCCCGCATTCTTTTTACTGGCATGAACAAGCTTTAGCCGGCGAGCACAGGGTCGCCGACAAGGTGGATCGAATAAGTTGACAGTGCGGCCAATACCGTGGCGGACGATTCTGTTTTTATGTTTTGTGGTGCAGCCTCCCTGGGCAGGTGGCGCACTGTCACGGTAGTTGAGGCACAAGTTGTGCCAGTTCACACTTTGAAAATGGATTCTCTTTTGAATACAAGGGGTTAAGTTTTTTTGGCTTGGGCAAGGCAAGCATGGTCATATGTTTTTCAGGTGTGACTGTAAAAATTCTCGACGCAGAGATGTTTTTGAAGCGTTAAATTTCTTCATGCCGATGCTTCGTTCCCGACAGCAAGCTGCCCAACTGACACGTCGGCGCTTCACAACTTGTCAAGTCCCAAATTTTTACGATCTCCGTTTCTCAGATGCAATTTTTCAACATATACTGTGTTTTTATACAGTATTATTGATATCCAATCATTCATCCATCCAAGCGAGGTCTTCATGCACTCCAATCTTTCCCCATTGCCGTCAGCCCAGCGCCGTGCCGATGCGCATGCGCTCGCGGCATCGCTGCCTCATGCCTTATGGCGCGGCGATGCGCTCGGCAGTCATGCCGCATCCAGCGTTTCCACCGGTTTTCCCCGATTGAACAGCGAGCTGCCGGGTGGCGGCTGGCCGCCTTCCGTGTTGACCGAGCTGTTATGGGCGCAGCAGGGAGGAGGGGAGTTTCGTTTGTTGGCGCCGGTGTTGAGGGAGCTGTCGCGGGCCGGCAAGACCATCATCCTGCTGGCGCCGCCGCACCTGGTTTTTGCACCGGCGCTGGCGCAGATGGGGATCGATATCCGGCAGGTCTTGGTGGTCCGGTCGGAAAAGCCGGCTGATCGTTTGTGGGCGGTCGAGCAGGTGTTGAAGAGTGCGCATTTCGGCGCGCTGCTTTGCTGGTTGCCGCAGGCGAGGCCCGAGCATTTGCGGCGATTGCAACTGGCGGCCAATAGCGGCGAGGGACTGACGTTCGTGTTTCGGCCGGCATCGGCGCAGATGGAATCGTCACCTGCGCCTTTGCGGCTGTTGTGCGAGGCGGGGCCGTCCGGGCAAATTAAGGTGGAAGTGATCAAGCGACGAGGGCCGGTGGCAAGTGCGCCGATTATCTTGCCGGCGCATTTGCCGGCCGTTATAGAAAGGGCGTTTACCATCGCCAACCAGTCGCGCGTCCCTGCATCTTTGCCTGTTGAGTCTTCCCATGTTATGGATCGCCCTGTGCCTGCCGCAACTCCCGCTGGATCTCGCGTATCGTCGCTGGCCTGAACCGCTGCGTGAGAGCCTGGACCAGACCGTGCCGTTGGCGGTCACCGAGGCCAAGCGCATCCGTTGGGCCAACCCATGTGCGCAGGAGGCGGGCATCATGCCTGGCATGCACGAGAGCAGTGCGCATGCGCGCGCCGCCAATATCGTTTTCATCCCGCGCGACACGTTGATTGAAGCGGGTGCGGTGGTGGAGACCGCATTATGGGCGCTGCATTTCACGCCGCAGGTGAGTCTGCTGTCGAATGGATTGCTGCTGGATGTGTCGGCCAGTTTGCGCCTGTTCGGCGGGCATGATGCGCTGGTGGAGCAGTTGCGAAATGGCGTGCATGAGCTGGGTCTGACGCCCCAACTGGGCAGCGCGCCTACTGCGGCGGCGGCCTGGTTGTTTGCGCAGCATGAGGATGCGCTGTATGGCGACAACGAATCGTTTACTGCGCTGCTCGAACAATTGCCGGTGGCATTGCTGGTGTCGGCACAGCCGCACCTGGATACGCTGGAGTCGATCGGCTGCCAGAGCATCGGTCAATTGCGTCGCTTGCCCCGGCAGGGCATCACCCGGCGCTTCGGCAAAGAGATGCTGGCGGAACTGGATCGCGCGTTCGGCGCCGAGCCGGAAGTCCATGCGTGGTATGAGCCGCCTGCCAGCTTCTCGGCGCGGCTGGAATTGCCGTCGCGTGTGGATACCACCGAAGCGCTGCTGTTTGCCGCCCGGCGGCTGTTGATGCAGATGACCGGATGGCTGGTGGCGCGGCATGCGGCGGTGTCGCGATTTTCACTGCTGCTGCACCACGAGACGGTGCGGAATGGGAAGAGTCCTACCACGACTGTCCTGATTGCACTCGGCAGTCCCAGCCGCGACCTCGCGCATCTGACGCTGCTGCTGCAGGAGCACCTGGCGAAGGTGGCGCTGACCAATTCGGTGATTGAATTGTCTTTGCAGGCGGACGATATCGAACCGCTTGCCGCGCCGAATACGGAATTATTTCCTACCGCTGCCAGCCAGGCCGAGTCGATGGCGCGCTTGATCGAGCGACTGGAGAGCCGGCTGGGGGAAGAGGCGATCGTGCGCCTGAAAGTGGTTGGCGATCATCGGCCTGAGCGCTGCTCGGTGGCGATTCCTGTACATAGGACTCTCACTGTACGCAAAGGACAAATGGATATGTTCGATGCTTTTCCGGTGCGGCCGGCCTGGTTGCTGCGGGAACCGGTTCCATTGATGGTGCGTGGGCATAAGCCTTTTTATCAGAGTACGTTGCAGATATTGGCCGGGCCGGAACGGATCGAGGCAGGGTGGTGGGACGATGCGCTGGCGGTGCGGGATTATTTTGTGGCCTGTAATGATGCGAATTTGTTGTTGTGGGTTTATCGGGAGCGGCAGGGGGTGGAAGTTGATGAGCCTGGGTGGTTTTTGCAGGGTTTTTTTTGATCAACGGAGCTGCATGCTTTTCTCTCCTCTCCTTGCGGGAGAGGGGAGTAATCGGCATAGCTAAAAATGCTGGACCATCATGTTTTCCCTGCTACCAACCTACGCCGAGCTGCACTGTCTCTCCAACTTCACCTTCCTCCGCGGCGCATCGCACCCGGAAGAACTGGTGGAGCGCGCATACAACCTTGGCTACAGCAGCCTCGCCATTACCGATGAATGTTCATTGGCGGGCGTGGTGCGCGCGCATGTCGAAGCGAAGAAGCAGGGACTGCATTTAATCCTCGGCAGCGAGGTCACGCTTTCCTGCGGACTGAAGCTCGTCGTGCTGGCAACGAACCGCGATGGCTACGGCAACCTGTCGGAATGGATCACGCTGGGCAGGCGCCGTGCGCCAAAGGGAAGCTATGAACTGCATCGTGAAGATATCGCTGCGACAAACCTGCCCGGCTGCCTGGCATTGTTCATCCCCAGCCGAAGAGCAACCGCTGCCCAACTGACAGAACAAGCCGCATGGGTCGCTACGGCATTCCCCAATCGCGCATGGATTGCAGTCGAACTGCAGCACGGTATCGATGACGACCTGTGGCTGGAAAAACTGACCGACCTGTCTTGCGCGCATCACCTGCCGTTAGTCGCGGCAGGTGATGTCCACATGCATGTGCGTTCACGCAAACCGCTGCAGGATACCGTGACCGCAATCCGCCTCGGCAAACCTGTGACCGAATGCGGGCTGGAACTGCAGCCGAATGCCGAGCAGCATTTGCGGCAACGCATGAGGCTGGCCCAAATCTATCCGCCGGAACTGGTGGAACAAACGCTGTCCATCGCGTCCCGCTGCACATTCTCGCTGGAAGAACTACGTTATCAGTACCCGGAAGAAATCGCGCCGGCCGGTGAATCATTGAGCGCCTATTTGCGGAAGCTAACCTATCAAGGCGCAAACACGCGTTATCCGCAAGGGATACCGGCAGCGGTGCAACAGCAAATCGAACATGAACTCGCGCTGGTGTCCGACCTGTCATATGAACCGTACTTCCTGACGGTATACGACATCGTGCGTTTCGCGCGTAGCCAAGGGATCCTGTGCCAGGGGCGCGGCTCTGCTGCCAACTCGGCGATTTGCTATTGCGTGGGCATTACCGAAGTGGATCCATCGCGCGCGAGCGTGCTGTTTGAACGCTTCATTTCGAAAGAGCGTAATGAACCGCCGGACATCGACGTCGATTTCGAACATGACCGGCGTGAGGAAGTCATGCAGTACATCTACCAGAAATATGGGCGGCATCGCGCCGCATTGACCGCGGCCCTGATCACTTACCGGCCGCGTTCGGCATTGAAGGATGTGGGCAAGGCGCTGGGCATGGATTTCGAGCAGGTGAACCGCCTGACAAGTTCCCATCAATGGTGGGACGGACGCAAGATCAGCGCGGAGCGCCTGCGGGAATACGGCCTCGATCCCGATTCACCGATCGTGCAGAAACTGGTAACGCTGTCGCAGACGCTGATCGGTTTTCCGCGGCACTTGTCGCAGCATAGCGGCGGCTTCGTCATCGCGCGCGACAGTCTGGCGCGGCTGGTGCCGATCGAAAACGCGGCAATGGTCGATCGCAACGTGATCCAGTGGGACAAGGACGACCTCGATGCCATGGGGCTGCTCAAGATCGACGTGCTGGCGCTGGGCATGCTGTCGGCGATCCGGCGCGCGCTGGACCTCATCGGTCAACGGCGCGGCGAAGTGTTTACGATGCAGGATGTGCCTGCGGAAGACCCCGCCACCTATCGGATGATCACGAAGGCGGATACGGTGGGGGTATTCCAGGTCGAGTCGCGCGCGCAAATGTCGATGCTGCCGCGGCTGAAGCCGAAACGATTCTACGACCTGGTGATCGAAGTTGCGATCGTGCGTCCGGGGCCGATACAAGGCGGCATGGTGCATCCCTACCTGAGACGGCGGCAGGGCCTGGAGCCTGTGGTGTACCCGAGCGAGGCAATCAAGCAGGCGCTGGAGCGCACGCTGGGCGTGCCGATTTTCCAGGAACAGGTGATGCAAATCGCCATCCTGGCTGCCGGTTTTACGCCGGGAGAAGCGGATAGTCTGCGGCGTGCGATGGCCGCATGGAAGAGGAAAGGGGGTGTGGAAAAGTTTTACGACCGCATCGTCGGCGGCATGCGGGAACGCGGATATGACGAGGAATTTGCTGAACGGATTTTCAGGCAGATTGAAGGCTTCGGCGAATATGGTTTCCCGGAATCGCATGCCGCAAGTTTTGCGCTGTTGGTGTATGTGTCCGCATGGATCAAGTGCCATGAGCCGTCGGCCTTTCTTGCCGCGTTGCTGAATTCGCAGCCAATGGGTTTTTACGCGCCATCGCAGTTGGTACAGGATGCGCGGCGCCACGACATTGAGGTGCGCTCGCCCGATATTGCCATCAGCGATTGGGATTGCACGCTGGAGGAATTGTCCACAGGAGGGCAACCGGCGGTGCGCCTCGGCCTGCGGCTGGTCAAAGGACTCTCTGCCGCTGCAGCGGAACGTATCGCCGAAGTGCGCGCGATCAGGCCATTCAAGAGCGTTGACGATCTCGCGCGCCGCGCGCAATTGTCGACCCTGGATTTGCAGGCACTGGCGCGATCCAATGCGCTGTTGTCGTTAAGCGGCCATCGACGGCAGGCCGCATGGCAGGTCGCGGGTATGCAGCCGGCGCCGAAGTTGCTCAAGGATGCGCCCATCGCCGAAGACGACATTGCACTGCCGGCCGCTTCAGAGGGCCAGGAAATCGTGGCGGATTATACGAGCATCGGATTGACGTTGAACCGGCATCCGCTTGCCTTGCTGCGCGAGCGATTCAAGGCGATGAATTTATCGACGGCGCTCGAGATGAAATCCTTCCCCGACAGGAAACTCGCCCGCACCACCGGCCTGGTCACCATGCGGCAGCGTCCGGAGACGGCGAGTGGCACACTCTTTGTGACTCTGGAAGATGAAACCGGGGTCACCAATGTGATCGTCTGGCCCGGCCTGCTGGAGAAGCAGCGCAAGGAGATTCTGAACGCTTCGTTATTGACGGTGTATGGCGTGTGGCAGTGCGAGGGGGAGGTGATGCATTTGATTGCGAAACGCGTGGTGGATCATTCATCGATGCTGGGCGACCTGACGGTGGAGAGCCGGAATTTTCGTTAAGCTGATTTTTTGCGATCGGGTTAAACTGAGGTCGTTTCATAGGTAATTCTCTTTGATCAAACCACATTTGACTGGGGAGCGACGAAATGAAAAAGACTTACGTGGGAAGCTGCCATTGCGGCGCAGTCCGATTTGAAGCAGACATCGACTTAAGCGCGGGCACGTTCAAATGCAATTGCTCGATATGCGCCAAGACGAGGAACTGGTTGGCAGCTGTCAAACCAGAAGCCTTTCGCCTGCTTGCGGGTGAGGGCGATCTCACTGAATACCAGTTCAACAAAAAGCGCATCCACCATCTGTTCTGCAAACATTGCGGCATACGTCCTTTCGGATGGGCAGATATCGCCGCGATCAGCGGCAAACAATATGTCGTCAATGTTGCCGCTCTCGATAATGCGACAGCGGATGAACTGGTCAGTTCTCCCGTCACTTACTTCGATGGACGTCACGATAATTTTCAATCACCACCGACCGAAACCAGGCACCTTTGATAATGTCACCCGAACTGATCGACTCCCCGCTCGCGCTCGCCGCCATTGCGTTTGGCATTATTGGCGCAATCCTTCTGCTTGGCGGCCTCGTTGCACTGCTGCGCCTGCGGCCGCTGCGATTTTTCTGGCGCACGGTGGTTGGGCTGATCATGTTGTCGGGCGCCGCGATCGCGATCGGTCTGGAAGGGTATCAGGCGTTGACGCGGGAAGAAGTTGCAGCGCGCCTGACTGTGCGGCCGCTGGGTCCGCAGCGCTTTGAGACCACAGTCCGTCTCCCTGACGGCCGCGAGTCGGTGTACCAGCTTGCCGGCGACGAGGTCTATATCGATGCGCACATCCTGAAGTGGCATCCTTATGCGAACCTGCTCGGCTTGCATACCGTTTATGAGCTCGATCGCGTGGGTGGGCGCTATCATGGCATCGACCAGGAGAGATCCGCGGAGCGCACTGTACATACCCTCGCGCAGGAAAAACCGATAGACCTGTTCGCACTGCGCCGGCGCCATGCATTTCTTGGTCCGCTGGTTGATGCGCAATATGGATCGGCGACCTTCGTGCCGGTTAACGACCCCGCTGAATTTGAAGTGAGTGTGTCGACCACCGGGTTGCTGATGCGCCAGGTCAATCCTGTTCAAAAGTAGATCATCAATGGAAACGCAAGAAACCATCCTGCACTTCTGGTTCGGCTCTCAGGCGGACGATAAAATCGTGGCAGAGGAGCGGTCCAAACTCTGGTGGTCGAAGAATCCGCAGGTGGATGAAGAGATACAGCAGCGATTCGAGCCGTACGTTACACAGGCCGGGAATCGCGAACTGGATGGATGGGCTCAGTCATCAACCGGTTGCCTCGCGCTGATTCTCCTCACCGATCAGTTCCCGCGGCATATCTATCGGAACACGCCCCAAGCTTTCGCGTATGACCCGTTGGCACGCTTGTGGTGCAAGGAGGGACTCAGCAAAAACCTTCAGCAATCTTTGCGGCCGCTTGAGCGCGTGTTTTTCTACCTGCCGTTGGAGCATTCGGAATCCATGGAGGACCAGGACCGGTCGCTTGCCCTCTATCAGGAACTGGCGGATGACGCGGATCCGGAACTCAGGCCGACCTTCGACGGCTTCGTGAGGTTTGCGGTACGGCATCGGAACATCATCAAGCGGTTCGGCAGATTCCCGCATCGCAACCAGATACTTGGCCGTGGATCGTCATCGGAAGAGCTTGCGTTCCTGGAAGAGAAAGGATCGTCGTTCTGAAAGTCAATAAGACAAGGCAGTGCATGACCTGAAATGGTCAATTACGGAAAAAAAGATTGCGCGCTTTTTGATGCAGTCCTTCCTATTTGAACAGGCGGCGCCGGAAGATCGATTCGAAGCTCGAAGGCCTGTCTGGAAGACAAGCTGGTCTACATTCAACGTGTCGTCGATTTGCCGAATACATTGCCACAGTGCACCCACCATTCCAATAATAGACGCAGGAAGACGAAGCACGCTATGGCGATTGAGGATCATCAGGATCGTCAGGGGGCGGCATGATCTTCTGCATCTCCTGCTGGCTGATGTGACGCGGTTGGTTCGGATGCTGTTCATGCTCCGGTTCATGCTGTTCGCGCTCCGGTTCGATATGGTCCGGATTGGGCTGCTTCTGATCACCTTCCAGGGAGCCGGTCGACTGTTTTCCGTTCATGGCAGAACCTCCTCTTTTCCATCGATAAGTTAGAGTCCGGCTGCTGCCCGGAGTTCGGGATATCAATCTCGTTGCACCAGCCTTTTCACGGAAAGAGTTTGTACTAGACTGAGATCAATCCCGCGACGCGCTTCGTAAACGCGCCGTACCGACTCTCGATGAAAGGAGACAGTCATGCGAACCGTATCTGATGTGATGACCCGCGACGTCAGGACCATCGCGCCGAAGGAAAGCATTCAACGCGCAGCACAGATGATGGATGAGTTGAATGTGGGCGTGCTCCCTGTCTGCGATGGGCAGAAGCTGGTGGGGATGATCACCGACCGCGATATCACCGTCCGTGCGATCTCAGCCGGCGAAGACCCGAAAGTGGCGAAGGTGGAAAATTTCATGTCATCCGATGTGCGCTGGTGTTTTGACGACCAGCCGCTGGACGAAGTGATGAAGCAGATGGGCGAAG
>JAQGMD010000051.1 GCA_028292565.1 Burkholderia sp.
AACAGGCTGGTCACCTTGGTCGCATGTCCGCGCCGCATCAGCGTGTGCAGCGCATTCACTGCCAGTATCGACGCGAATACCACGAGGTACATGATCGACGCCACCATCGACCAGGTCCAGTGGATAACGAATCCTTCGAAGCGCCAGGCCAATGGCGCGAGCACCAGCAGGGACATGAGGAACTGGATCAGCGCGGAACTGCGCAAGTCCGCGGTCTTGCAAAAGCTGCGCTGATACAAGGTCCCTACTGTAATCGATGCCAGGGAAATCGCTACCGCGACCAGGCTTGCGATCGTGATCGCCTGCACATTGATCTTGTGCCATACCACCAGCATCACCCCGGCCAATCCGAGCGCCACGCCCAGCCACTGGGAAGACGCCAGCCGTTCGCCCATCACGCGATTTGCGAAAACCGCGGTGAACAGCGGCTGTGTCGCCAGCATCAATGCGGTAATGCCGGCCGACATGCCGAGATACTGTGCGTAATGACTGCCGCCCAGGTAAATCGCGTGCATCAGCAGGCCGGCAACGCAAATGTGGAACCAGTCTCGCCCATTCGTGGGCCACCGCGGACGCGAAAAAATCAGCAACGGAACCAGGCACATCACACCGAACGCGTAGCGCAGCGAAAGAAAGGTAAAGGGTGCGGCATCCTGCATCCCGATCTTGCTGGCGATGTAGCCGGAACCCCAGGCGATCACGAAGTACCATGCAAGCAGCGTATCGAATCTTCCTTCGGCATGGGTCGGGGATAGAACGGGAGAGTCTTTCGGCTTCAAGGAACACCTTTTGTCATTGCGCACACCGGAGTATGAGTACCGTCTGACTTCGCGCGTTGTCTCGAAGCAGCAGTGTGCCATGAAAATGAAAACCGGTTAGGCGGGCCGGCTAACCGCCGGTTCCGACACTGAGGAATAGCCTCCTGTACTTTCCTCTATGTCCGCTATGGCGAACTCCTGTAGGGATGCGCACAACGAACCCGACGCCACTGGATCAGTGGACAATGATTGCGCGCACCATCGTGGCATGGGGCAAGAGTCTCGGGCTACAGGTCATCGCCGAGGGAGTGGAGACCGCGGACCAGCGCCACTTCCTCGCTGGGCATGGTTGCCGCCTATCAGGGCTACTCGTACAGCAGGCCGCTGCCGGCGGACCAATTCATGGTGCAATGAGGACCTTGGAAACAAAAAAGCCCGGCTCACATTTTGTGAACCGGGCTCCATGTATCTGGTTGCGGGGGCAGGACTCGAACCTGCGACCTTCGGGTTATGAGCCCGACGAGCTGCCAACTGCTCCACCCCGCGTCTGAGGGAAGGGACTGTACCATACATCGACAGGCGGGCGCAAAAAATTATTCGTTGAACGGATCATCCATGCGTATGCGCATAGAAGAACCGCAGCATTTCCTGCGCCGCGTTCGGCCCTGTGGGATCAGTGTACGACCCCTTGCGACTACCGCCCGACCATGCATGACCTGCACCGTGCACAAGCCACTGTTCAGCGACGGTCCTTCCGCTACTGTCGCGTCGCATCGTCCTTGTATAGGAACGGCCATTCGGTACTTTGCCCTTCTCCACTGTGACATCGGCGCTGCGCTGTTGGTTCGCACAATCGCCGGAGAAATCGGTGGAGCATTGTGCCAATGCCTGATCTCCGTTGCGCGGATGAACCGTGGTGTCGCGATCGCCATGGAAAACGATGACCGGTTTCGCGTCCGCGTGCACTTTATCCGCTGCCGCCCCGCCCTGCATCGCGGCAAACGCTGAAGGCAAATCACGCGCGGCGCCGACGGGCAGGCCAGAGTGAATGCCGACGGCCGCATACAACTCGGGATACCTCGCACCCATGATCGCGGCCATTGCGCCGCCCGCGGACAGGCCCGCAACGTAGACGCGGCCCGGATCAACGCGATAGTCGCGCATCACTTTGCGGGTGATGTCGGCGATGATCGAAGGCTCGCCTTGGTCGCGCTGCTGATCGTCGGCCTGAAACCAGTTCCAGCAATTCGACCCGTTGGCGGCATGCACCTGCGCCGGATACGCGACAAAGCAATTGTTCTGTTCGGCAACGGCGTTCATGCCGGTGCCGGCGGCGAAGTCATCCGGGTTCTGCTTGCAGCCGTGCAACATCACTACCAGTGGCAACGGCTCCCCGTTGTAGCCACTCGGGACATATATCTTGTACGCGCGCGTCCCCGCATGGTTGGTGCACGACGCGGATAAAAATTTACCCTTGTCTTTCGCTTCGCGCGGCTCGTCAATTTCAACATCCTCGACGGGCTGGCGCGCTGAAGTGCCCTTCCACTTTCCGTCGAAGGCTTTGCGTATGCGCTGCAGGATATCCGCGGACGGTCCGGCAGCAGGTTCGGCAGTGGTTGCGGTCGATGGATTGATATCGACCAGGTTGTCCGCTTGCGGCATCCTTGCCGCCCAATCGGTGGTCGGCGTCGCGCCGCCGTGCAACGCGCGTTGAATCGCGGCAGTGGCCGCAGCGGGGCCGGAAGTCTGCAACAGCTGCGTTGCTTCGCGCATCTGCGCGAGAAATTCGTGGTCGATTTTCATGGGATTTTTTCCAGTTGATTAACGTATCCGCCCGGCCAATGCGGCCTTGACGGCAGGGCTGGCGTGGAAGGCTCCCAGCACAGCTACAGACTCGATGGTGGCCAATGCCAACTCGGGCGTGACATCAGGGGCAATGGTGGCCAAACCCAGCACCTGTATCTGAAGTTTTTCTCCGGCGTCGCGCACCGCTTCCAGGTCGACGCGGGAAAAGTTTTGCAATCCGAGAACCAGGCTCTTACGTGTCACCGTTTGCTTGATAACGTCGGCATGCGCCGCCAACTGGTTTCGGATCGCCGTACGGATCAGGTCGGTCCGATTCGAATAGAAACCTTCCTGCACCAGCAGGTCGATTTGCCCGAGGTCGATCATCCCGAGATTGATCGTGATTTTTTCGCTGTCGACAACTTTCAGCCGGGGTGCCTGTGCGCTCATTGCTTGCCTTTCCATCCGTCTGCCATCCATTCGCCATCTGTATGGATGGTAGTATAGACTTCACCGGCGGGATGTCAAGCGTCGATCGCAGGCATGGAGACACCTTCCTGGTAAGAGAGGAAGGCGTTTCCAGCAAAATAATTGATGGGAAGAAACGGAAGCGGCAGGATGCCGCTCTAGGCGTGGGACGTTACTGTGCTACGGGGGCAAAGAAACGCTCGCC
>JAQGMD010000445.1 GCA_028292565.1 Burkholderia sp.
ACCACCCTCTTTCGCCTGGCGATCGAAGTCGCCACCACGCGTCTGATCCTGCTGGAAGCAGATGCCGGACATATTGTCGAAACATTCGGCAACTTCGTCGTCGGCGGCAATCTGGTGGTCGGCCTGGTGGTTTTCATGATTCTGACCATCGTGCAATTCCTGGTCATTACCAAGGGCTCGGAGCGCGTGTCGGAGGTTTCGGCGCGGTTCTCGCTGGACGCGATGCCCGGCAAGCAAATGTCGATCGACAGCGATCTGCGGTCCGGTTTGCTGACGCCCGAGGAGGCCAAGAAAAAGCGTGCGCACCTGGGCACGGAAAGCCAGCTGCATGGCTCGATGGATGGCGCAATGAAGTTCGTGAAAGGAGACGCCATCGCCGGCTTGTGCATCGTCGCGATTAACCTCATCGGCGGCATTTCGATTGGCATCGTGCAACGCGGCATGGAAGTGGGGGAAGCAGTGCGCGTGTATTCGATCATGTCCATTGGCGATGCGTTGATCGCCCAGATCCCGGCGCTGCTCATCTCGCTAGGAGCGGGCATGATCACGACCCGTGTAGCTAACGACGATCACGACGAAGGCGATCCCCCGAACATCGGGCAGGACATTGTCAAGGAGTTGTTCGCCGAGCCCAAGGCGCTCCTTACGGCTGCATTCATTATGCTGTTGTTCGGACTTGTTCCCGGCATGCCGATGCTGGTATTTGCAGCGCTCGCCGCCACGCTCGTCATTTGCGGAGCCGTCGGCATGCTCAAACCAATCGCCGAGGCTGCAATCAAGGAGAAAGGCGAAGACGAAGCAAAGAAAAATGCGGCCATCGTCGACATCACCAATTTCGCTGCCACGGTACCTTTCCTTGTCCAGCTCCCGAATTCGCTTGCGGGAAAGGAAGATGCCCACACCATCAGGAATGCGGTGCGCGTCATGCGCAACAAGATATTGGAGAAAAGAGGCATTCCCGACCTACGGGCGATCGAGTTCGAGATGGTCGACACGGTGCCCGATGGCCGGGTTCATTTTTTGATGTCGGAAGTACCGTTGGTCGATGACGAAATCCGTCTCGGATGGGGTGCCACGAGAGAAACCGTTGAGCGCTTGTCAGAGCTGGGGTTTACGGCATTTGAAGCCAACGTCGCAGGGACGCGGCGCCGCCGTTCCTGGGTGAGCCTTGGCGACGAAGAAAAATTGAAGCAAGCCGGTGTCCCATACCAGCGGTGGGAATCGGTTTTCTGTGCGGACAGTGAAGTGGAGATGTTGCGGAATTGTCAGATGTTTGTCGGCGTAAATGAGGTCGTCCGCTTCACGCGATGGGCCGAACGGCGTTACCCGGAACTGGGAAAGGAAGTTACCAAGACGGTGACCCTGCCGCGGCTGACCGAAGTATGCCAGCGGCTGGCGCGTGAAGGGGTATCGTTGCGCAATGCCCGGCTGGTGCTGGAGACCGTGCTCGACTGGGCGCCGAAGGAGCGCGATCCGGACGTCATCGCCGATTACGTGCGGCTCGCGCTCAAGCGGCAATTATGTCATGACGTGGCGCGCGACGGGCTGATCGAGGTGGTACTGCTTTCGCCTGAAATGGAAGACCATCTGCGCAACGCCATGCGCCAGACCAGCCAGGGCAGTTATCTTGATCTCGATTCCGAAACCGAACAGGCGATTCTCGATCGACTAAGCGAACTCATCACCAACGTTGCGTCGCCCATTGCGCCGCCTGTGCTGGTGACCGCGGCTGACATTCGCAGGCCGGTACGCAAGCTGCTTGAGGAAGAGTTCTTTTCCGTGCCGGTGTTTGCTTTCTCCGAGCTTACGCAGCATGCGAAAGTGCAGCCGGTGGGGATGATTGAACTGTGAGCGTCCTGTCCTGCGCGACTTTTACCGCCCGGTGTGGAACCGGCAGGCACTAGCCGACATGTATGTATCAAGTACCAGTCTGTAGCCGGAACGTGGCGTGAAGTCCTGCGTCCTTCCGCCTGTTGGGGTCAATCGTCGTTGCCGTGGGTGCCCCCCCATGGTTCCCCTCGAACCTTGCCAGCGGAAGCATTCAACGAATTCATTTGCCACGTTCCGGGTGCAGATTGCGATGTCCTCATCTCAAAAACGGGATGATGTGGTGAGTGGAGCGGAAGTATTGCCCCCCCATTTTCCATCTTCCCGGATCATGGGACGAATTCATGAATCAGTTTTATAGCGAAAAAATTCCAATTCCCATCCCCGCCACCGGAGCATTCGAGATGAAGTTTCCCTTTAGCCTTTCACGCACGCGTGATGTCAGCGACACCAACGCGGCGAACGCAAGTCCGCCCGCGGCACCGCCGCCAAGTGGCCACGGACATCCAGCGCTGTCTCCGATGGCAAGCTACTTGGCCGCGGCGATAGCCAATCCACGCCCTCTTCTGGAACGAGCTGCAAAATTCCTGGAAAGCAGCCTGGCTAAAGTGTATGGTTCACCGGCACACAGCGCATCAGGTACAACGCCGGCCATTCATCCGCAAAATATAACCGGGACCCCCGGGCCATCAGGGTCAATGGTCAACGTGAAACCAACGCGAATTACCCGGCAGGATATACGGATCCTCGTCGGTAAGCATGTACGTACTGCGCTCGACGGCCTTCACGCTCGCCTGTGCAACAAGCTCGCGCAGTGGCAGCCAAACGCGTCCTCGCTTCACGCGCCGGCATCGCAACATACTGATGCTCTGCAACTGGCTGGCGGCGGCACCCAATCTTTAGCGACTCCTTCCGGCGATCACCCTGCCACTACAACTCAAGCAACGCAAGTACACAATACGGCTGAGACGCAGCACCCCGAGGATACCGATTCCGCTGAGGACCTCGAGGATACCGATTCCATTCAGAGCCTCGCGGATACCGATTCCGCTGAGGGCCTCGAGGATACCGATTCCATTCAGAGCCTCGCGGATACCGATGCCACTGAGGACCTCGAGGATACCGATTCAACGCAACATGGCAGCGGTTCGTCGCTGGAGGAAAAACTTGCGGAGTCAGAGCTCACCTACGAATTGGCGAAGTTGAATGCCCAGATGGGGCAGAGTATTCGAGACGACATGTTGGCCATGATTGACAACGGGGGTTCCGGCGGCCAGCCTCCACCAACGGTGGCTCCTCTCGGCGGTCATCGGGCCGCTACCGATCGAGCACGGTCGACAGATGCGGACTATGCGCATGGGGCACAGCGCTTCGACGATATCGATCCAATGCCGGGTAAGCGATGACTCTGCTGAAGCCCCCTATTCCACCGGGGCTTCCGGCAACCAACCTGAATCGCCGGAGACTCCTTTCGGCGATCATCCGGTCGCTACCGATCAAGCACAACAAGTGCGCAATGCATCTGAGACTTATGCGGATGCGGCAGAGCACTTCGGAGAGACCGATCCAACAAAGGACGTTGACCCTATGCGCGCAACGCGTGGATGATGAAGTACCGCGTTTTGTACAAAAGCGATTTTCCAACGCCAATAAAACCACGCCATTCCCGGATGGAGTGGCCTGCCCATCTGAAACAGGGTGTTTACATGGGAGCCAGATAAGCCGATGACGGCGGTTATCTAATCATCACTTCCCATGAAAGGTGAGCACAACGCGTAAAAAGCGATTCCATCGCTAACGATTTTGTGGCGCAATGATGGGAAATTTATGTAAGCGCTCAATAAACTGCGTCATTGCAGTACGAGCGGTGTAATGCTATGCAGGGATATAGCGGTTCATTCTGCCAACTTGAGACTCCAGCGCACGCAGATAGCGATACGGCTCGATACGGTTGGCCTTAGGCGTCTCAACGAGCGAGTACAGATTTGCACTGGCGTGCGCACCGGCGACGGTGTCGCAGAACAGCCGGTTGCGGCGCCCGATCACAAATGGGCGAATGGCGTTTTCACACGGGTTGTTGTCGATCGGGTAGAGGCCGCCGTCGATGAAGCGGACCAGCTTTGGCCATTGTCCTGCGAGGTAATGCAGCGCACGGCAGAGCAAGCTGCCGGGCAGTACGGCATGCAGGTTCGCCTGTCCAGATCATCCAGTTCGATGGCCCAACCCTAAGGCTTTCTTAAGCCGTGGAAGAAATTGCTGCTCCTCCTCCGGCGGATAAACACCCTCATCGTGCAATCCAATATAAATCCAGAACTTGAGCAGCTTCAGCAATTCGCGCTTGCCGCCGCGCGTTTCGGCATCGCGCAACCAGGGTTCCGTACTCTGCTTCACCGTCGGCCAGTGTCTGTTGCCCAGGGCTTCAATGTCGCGCCAGTCATCGTCCGTCAACACCGGCTTGCTGGTCATGATTTTTTCAATTTGCGGCCACGGATCGGCCACGGCCATTGCGGGCATCATGGCCAGCAACAGACACAGCAGCAAGCGGACAGGCAGGCTAGGCATGGAGTGGACTTCCAATGAGGTCCAACATCTGTTGGTAGTCA
>JAQGMD010000472.1 GCA_028292565.1 Burkholderia sp.
CCTTGTCGCAGTACGGCGACTGGCTGAAGGGCGGTGAAGTGGAATCGGCGCAGGATATCGCGGCGGGAGAAGGGGCGATCCTGCCGGACGGCCATCGAACCGCTCGCGGCCGCAACGTTACGCGAACGGGGCGATATGCAAAGCTTATCGAAGGGCGTTTCCAACGCCAGGAATAATGACCGGCCGTGAGTCGCGCCACTGCTGGCCGATAATTACCGATCAGGGCTGATTTCGATCGCCAATCACGTGCGCCTGCTGTAGGTCGCGTCCAGCAATTGGTAGACGGCGGCCGGGCGCAGGCGTATAATCCGCCCGTCATTGGGGAGTAGCCTCCCTGCACAACTGCAGGGGCTTGCGTCAACATACTTGACCGTCCGGTCATGGTGCAAGCGGTTCCCAAGCTTGGCAAGACCTTTGACCATACCGCCTCCGCATTGGCCGGAGGGGTGGTATGGTCATCGGTTTTTGATCCGGCCTGGGAACATAACAAGTGGAAGCATTCCTCATCTCAACCGGCATCGTCGCGCTCGCTGAAATCGGCGACAAAACCCAACTCCTTGCCTTTATCCTCGCTGCAAAATTTCGCAAACCGCTGCCGATCGTACTCGGTATCCTGGTGGCGACCCTCGCCAATCACGGCCTTGCGGGCGCACTCGGCTCCTGGATCACTTCGCTGGTCGAACCACAAACGATGCGCTGGGTGCTCGGTCTGTCGTTCATCGCCATGGCGATCTGGACGCTGATTCCGGATAAATTTGATGAAGACGATGCGAAGCTGGCGCGCTTCGGCGTGTTCGGCACCACCCTGGTCGCGTTCTTCCTGGCCGAGATGGGAGACAAGACCCAGGTCGCAACCGTCGCGCTGGCGGCCCAATACAATGCGCTGATAGCGGTCGTCGCAGGAACCACACTCGGTATGATGATCGCCAACGTGCCCGCTGTATTGCTCGGAGATCGTATCGCGAACCGGATGCCGGTACGCCTGGTCCATATGGTCGCAGCGGCAATTTTCGCGATCCTTGGCGTGGCGACTTTGCTCGGCGCCGGCGCCAGGCTCGGGTTTTGAACTGAAGCCACGGCCGGCTTCGATTGCCGGCGTGCGGGAGACCGGCGAAGTCATTTCACAACAGGTCGATCATATGACCAGCCTGGTCGATGACCTTCTCGATGTGTCCCGCGTCACGCGAGGGCTTGTTGTCCTTGATAAGGAAGCGCTCGATCTGAGGAGCGTCGTCGCCGCGGCGATTGAACAGGTTCAGCCGCTGATCGAGGCACGACGACATCGCCTGACGGTGCACCTGCCCGATGACCCCGCTCCTGTGTTGGGAGATCACACGCGATTGGTGCAGGTTATTGTCAACCTGCCCTCGACCGGGCTCGCATTGAAACGCCCCGTGTTCGAGTCCTCGACATCGGACTGCCCGACATGGACGGCTGCGAACTGGCCCGGCGTCTGCGCACCCTGCCAGAAATGGCCGGGGCGGTGCTCATCGCGCTGACTGGTTATGGACATGCAGAGGATTACGCCCGGTCGAAAGCCGCCGGGTTCAATTACCACTTTGTGAAACCGGCTGATACGACGAAGCTGGCCGCATTGATTGCCGAGATCGGCTCGGCGAACTGATGCCGGGTTGCGAGGCTACTCTTCGAAATCGTCCGGTCCCGGAACGTCATATTTCCCGCTCGTGATTTGCAGGAGAGTTTCCTCCGCCTCGTCCTGGGTAAGTCCGCCAACGACGCGATATCGTGTATCGAGTCCTGCTTCATCGTCGTAGAACGCACGCACTATTTCATAGCTGCCGTCTGCCGACTGATGAATGGAAAACTGATGAATGGGGAAGCGCGGAATGTCCATGATTACCTCACGGCGCAAAGATAGCGTCGGCGTAAACCGTGGGCTTACACCGTGATCGTCGCCAGTCGCCACTCTTTGATGTCATCAAAGCCGCAAACAGTCGGCGTCGGAGCATGGGTGTAGTAGAAGCACCAATCCGGCTTGCTCCACCGGACTTCGTGTTTCGTGCCGTCCTTCATCTCCGCTACGCAAAGCTCACCATCGTAGAGATGGGAGAGGGCGCTGTCTGCTCTCATATTCGTCTTGAACCTATATCACTAAAAAAAATAAATCATTCGCGGCGTCACCGCGTGCACTACTGTTTCTGGGTCGACGCTAACGATATTATGAGCGCTTCGGCTTCGCCGATCCACTCGCGCCAGTTTTCCTCGACAGCATTCCCCAGATAGGTTTCCTGCCCCTGGGCGGACTCTTCTCCGCCATACGGATTGTCGTCCGTGGCATCTTCAAATCCACGGTTATATTGACGGCACAACGCGCGCGCCAACAGTTCCACTGCTTCCATTGCGAGGAACAACCCTTAGGTAGAGCCGGGTTGAGCTGGGCCCTTCTGGGTGGGATTCACGCCCTGGTTCGGATTCAACTGTTTCCCGGTATTGCCCTGATTCTGGTCGTACTGCCGATTGGTGCCCGGCGTGCCGATATTGGCGTTCTGTTGGTTGGTGGAATTGTCTTCGGGTTTGATTTTTGACGTCATGATTTCGCTCTTGGGTTGCGGTCCGTATGCAGGTGTATTCAGTAGAGACGGAGGCTAACGAAAAGTTTCTGATTCCGATGGCAATGGGGCAGGACTTGCGCGGCGTCAACGAGCGGACGCTCGCGCTATTTCTGGATAAGCGTCTGCAGCACCAACGATTTGAACTCGCGGTGATAGAGAATCACGACCACGATGGTCGTAGCGAACATGAATGCCAGCGGATGAAAGAACCAGGTCAGCGCCGCGATGGCAAAGTAATACGCGCGCAGCCCGTCATTGAAGCTTTCCCCCGCGAGCGCAACCAGCTTGCCTACCCTGTCGGCATGGCTTTTCCGGGCCGCGTCGCCTTCATTGGCAAAGCCTGCTGCGGACGGTGCCGCGCCAATGACGATGGCGCAGAAGTTGAATTGCCGTAGCGCCCAGGTAAAGCGAAAGAATGCGAACACGAACACGCAAACCAATATAACGATCTTGATCTCCCACACCGGCTCCGAGGTGTGGGTCGAAAATGGAATCTGGGACACGACGTCGACCGCCTGCGATGTCCTGCCAAGCATCGCAAGCAAGCCGCCGATAATGATGATCGTGGTCGAAGCGAAGAAAGTCGGGGAAGACGACAGGTTCGCCATCAGGGCGACATCTGCGATGCGGTTATCGCGTTCGGTCAGGCGCAGCATCCATTCGCGCCTGTAATGATTTATCTGCCGTAAAAGGCTGGGATGGCTCAACGACCACCGCTCCGCAAATTGGTCGTAGCCGATCCACATCACTAAAAACCACGCGGTTGCAATCCAGTCAAAAGCGTCAAACAGCATAATTGTTTTTGTTGAGTGTCTGTGACCGACATCATACCCTGCCTGGTTCTACCTGCGCGCCGAAAGGACAATCCCGCCCACGATCAGCGCAAACGCCGCGAGGTGGAAAAGGCGTGCCGGCTCCCCGATGAACGCCGTCGACAAAAGAGCGGCGAACAGGGGAATGAGGTTGGTGAAGAACGAAGCAACGCTCGGCCCCACCCGCTGCACGGCGACGCCCCAAAATCGAAAGGCAACCAGCGCCGACCCGATGGCGACGAAGGCGAGCGCGGCTGCCAGCTGCCAGCTCCACTCTATGCTGGCGTCCATCACGGCCCATTCGCCCGCGGCGAAAAGGCCGGACCATGCATAGCGTCGTCATGTGGCTTTTCACTGGGCGCCAAGGATACTGGATTTCGCCGGCTTGCTGTTTTTCGAGATGAAATCGCAACCGGGTGGAGTAGGTCGGGATGCAATCCCAACATTGAAATCATGTACAACCGACGGCTCCAATACGCGGGGGGGGGCGTCAATCACCACAGGCTGGCGTGGTGGGATGGGCGCGCGCCGCAGATCCCAACCTGCGATTTCATTGGTTGGGATGCAAGCGGCAAGCCGAAACCTTGAAAAATCGCGAGGCGTCACCATGTGCATCTTCATCTATTACATTCAGGATGAGATTAACAGTGCAACCAGATTTAATCGAAAAGGTAGATGTCTCCCGCATTCTGATTCAGCGCGTTAAAGGTTTGCCGTCCAAGGCAAGGGTGTCGTCAATGGAAGCCGCGAACAGGGTGCTCGACGAGTGGGCCGATTGCGCTCCCGACTCCGGATTCGACCGGTGCGACCTCCAGATTGTTTTTGAAGACGGATTCAGGTACCACGGGCAGTACCACCTCAATCGGACCGAAAAACGAATTTCCCTCTCGCGCCATGTCCGCAAACAGCTGACGGCAATGGCCAAGGCGAAAAGAGTTGCGAAACCGTCAACAGTGGATGATGAGCCTGTCATCAGCCTGATCGGAGCCGACCTGGCGGAATCGGCCAAGATCGCGCTGGATCATTACAATATTTGACCTCGCTTGGTAAAAGTTCGTAGGGCCGGTGCGGCGCCTGCCGTGCCGCCCCTCCGGCTCAAAACTCGCCGGACGAAACGTGCTCCACCGCGAAGCGGCGGGCTTCCATGATTGCTGCGTCTTCTGTATCGAACACATCCTCTCCGGCGAGTCTCTGCATCGGGAAAATCACTTCGCCGTCGACTTGGTTGTGCGAGTAGATTCTGATTTCCAGCCACGGGACCCACTTACCGCTTTCAGGCAGTTGAGCCGCGTTCATTTCAAACTGGTACCTGGCGAAGCGCTCGCTCGTCATGGCTGCGGTCAGATCGCCAACTCCGCAACCGGCTGCGCGTGCTCTAGCAAGGCAGCCCGCATCGCATCGTCTACCGTATCCAGCCATACGAACGTCAACTGACGCTTTGCGTCTTCAGGGACGTCTTCCAGGTCACCCTTGTTCCGCGCAGGAAGCAAGACCGTCTTGATGCCCGCGCGCAGCGCCGCGAGCACTTTTTCCTTGATGCCGCCGACCGGCAGCACCAATCCCCGCAAGCTGATTTCACCCGTCATCGCGGTATCGCTACGCACCGGTTTTCCCGTGAACAGAGACGCGAGGGCAATAAACATCGCGACCCCGGCGCTCGGTCCGTCTTTCGGAATCGCCCCGGCCGGCACGTGTATGTGCAAGTCGCCTTTCTCGAACAACTGGGGATCAATGTTGAGCGACGGTGCGCGTGCTCTCAACAGACTCAGTGCAGCCTGCGCGCTTTCCTTCATCACATCGCCCAGTTGTCCGGTCAGGGTCAGGCGCCCGCTCCCCGGTGCGCGGCTGGCTTCGATGAACAGGATGTCGCCACCCACGGGAGTCCAGGCCAGACCGGTGGCGACACCCGGGATACTCGTGCGCATTGCCACTTCGCCTTCGTACCGGGGCACGCCGAGGATCGGCCGCAAGTCCGCTTCGTCGACACGCACGTGTTCCGCAGTGCCCTCGGCGATGAGTATCGCCGAGTGGCGAACCACGGTGCCGATTGCGCGTTCCAGTCCGCGTACGCCGGCTTCGCGCGTGTAGTTGCGTATTATGATGCGCAGCGCATTGTCGGTGATCTCGCATTGCGCGAGCGACAAGCCGTTGTTTTCCACCTGCCGTTTCACCAGGTAGCGGCGCGCGATGAGCAGCTTTTCCTCCTCGGTGTAACCGGGCAGTTCGATGATTTCCATCCGGTCGCGCAATGGACTGGCAATGGTATCGAGCATGTTGGCGGTACAGACAAACATGACCTGTGAAAGATCGAACGGCACGGCAAGGTAATTATCGCGGAAGGTGGAATTCTGTTCCGGGTCCAGCACCTCGAGCAGCGCGGCCGAAGGATCGCCTTGTACGCCACTGCCGAGTTTGTCGACTTCGTCCAGCATCATGACAGGATTTCTCGTGCCGGCCTTGCGGATGCCCTGGACGATATTACCCGGCAACGCGCCGATGTAGGTGCGTCGATGGCCGCGGATTTCCGACTCGTCATGCACGCCGCCCAGGCTAACGCGAACGAATTTGCGACCGGTCGCTTTGGCGATGCTTTGTCCAAGCGAGGTCTTGCCGACGCCGGGCGGGCCAACGAAACAAAGAATCGGACTCTTGCCCTGCGGGTTTAGCTTGCGTACCGCGAGATACTCTAGAATGCGCTGCTTGATTTTCTGCAGGCCATAGTGGTCTTCGTCGAGAATCCGGCGCGCCTCGCCGATATTGATGCGGTCCTCGCTGATGACCGACCATGGCAATTCAGTCAACCACTCGAGGTAGGTGAGCAGCATTGAGTGTTCGGCCGAGGATTCGGACATGCGCTGGAGCCGCTTCAGTTCCTTCCTGGCATGCTCCTCTACTTCCTTCGGCATGTTTGCTTTGGCGATCGCCTCCGACAGCTGCTCGGTTTCCGCCGCGATCTCATCGGCGTCGCCGAGTTCCTCCCGGATGGTCCTCAGTTGTTCGCGCAACACAGCCTCACGCTGCCGCTCTCCGAATCGCTCCTTGGTCTGCTGATCGATGTCGCGGCTGATGCGCAGTACTTCGAGGCGATGAGTAACCAATGCGAGTGCCTTATCCAGCCGTGTTTCCACGTCGAAGGTTTCCAGCACCTCCTGTTTCTCTTCGGGCTTCACATCCATCAGCCCGACGATGAGATCGGCGAGAAGGCCTGGTGACGCCGTGTTTCGAATGGTTTGCACGACATCGGCAGGTACTTGCGGCAACAGGCTCAGTAATTCTTCCGCGCGCGCCTTAAGATGCAGCATGCGTGCTTCAATCGCGCTGTTCATTATTTCCGGATCCTGGCAGCGTTCAGCACGCGTCACGAGAAACGGATAGCCCGGCAAAAATTCTTGCACGACAAAGCGCTGCACGCCCTGACATATGACATGGTGTAATCCATCGGCGGTGGTCATGTATCGCACGATGCTCGCAACCGTGCCGACCCGATACAAGTCGTCGGGGCCGGGCGCTATCACATCAGGGTCGCGCTGCAACAATACGCCGACCTGACGTTCGCTGCGAACCGCCTCCTGAGCCGCGGCGACTGTACTTTTTCGGCCGACCGTGATCGGCGTGACGAGGCCGGGAAACATCACCAGGTTCCGCACGGGGAAGATGATCAGCGCATCTTCCGGCATAGTCGGATAAGGCTCCGGCTCTGCCTCGACCTTGACTGGTGCTGCCGGCGTGGCGGCGGCGTTGACTGGGATTTCGGCTGCATTTTCTGGTCCGATGCTCATTTCCTGTCCTGCCTCTCATGTCATTCAAGTTTGTGCAAGCCCAGCAGCAGGCAACCGTTCACCAGTTCCCGCCGGGTGGTTTCAAACAATCCGGCCGGGAGATCAATGTGCCGCTCAAAACGCCCGTACGGAATCTCCAGCCTGCGCAGTACAGCGCGCGGCAATGCCGGCATCGGGCGCTCGCCGACAACGTACAGTTCACCACTATCGATGACTACTCGCAACGAGTCCGGTATCACACCCGGCAAAGCAATCACGACGAATAAATCGTGCTCCGTCTCGAAGATGTCCACCGGCGGTTCCCAAACGGGACCGCGCGTCTGTGCCGTGCTTAAACGAAAGTATTGGCGGTGCATCCGCTCCGCCTGCTCCAGCATGGTGAGAGCATCCACCCACATGGAATTGACCGGGTCACTCGAACTCATGTCGCCCCCTCGCTCTATGCTGTACCACGCGCCTCCTTCCGCAGCGGTTCGTATTGACGATGTTCATTTACGTCCCCAAGCCGCGGCGAATTTTTGCGCGAGCTTTGTGGAACTTCGGGGACTTTGCTGCCGGACGTTCTCATCAGTATGCGGCTTTGCGGGTGTGGCGCGGCCTACAGGCGCTCCACCTACTCTTGCCAACGCTATTGAAGGATAGGGGCGAGCCTGCACTTTCGCGAAACAAGGCGTTTCGACCAACCGTGCGGTATTTCGATCAGGGTCCTGCAGTGGATTCGACTCCTCAACCATAACGGTGGGACAACGCAAGCCGTTATCGGTTTCGTCGCGGCCCGTGGGATTTTTCGTGGCTTTTCGGCAGCATGGCGGCATTGATGCCGGTTCGCATTAACGCGGCAGGGTTCAGTTCGTATTGGTGTACTGAGGGCGAGACGCTCCGTTATATGGTCGGCCGCGGCAATGGGGTGTATGGAGCTTGTGATGCGTGCGGAAGATGCTCCCCCGCGCGTGATTCAACATTGCGGGCTAGTACCTCGTCGCGGGGAATTTGAAGGGTTCACGCGGCATTCTTCGTTGCCTCTTGGCGCGCCAGCTCAAGGGGCCGATCGAATGATGTTCATCCGCCCGGCTCAGGCTTGCGGAACGCAAGACAATAGAGCGCGCCAAAGGCCTGCTCATGGAGCGCCACAAGATATCCGAAGACGAGGCATATCAAAAGCTGCGACGGCTGGCAATGGACAAAAACCTGAAGCTGGCGGAACTTGCCCAGCGCATCCTGGATGTCGCGGACCTGTTGGGTTGATCAAGCACACCCCATTTTGGTGTGGCCATGCACAAAAATGGCGCAC
>JAQGMD010000476.1 GCA_028292565.1 Burkholderia sp.
GGAGGAGCCATAGCGAGCTATGGCGACGACGAGCAACGCCGCAACGCGCCCGCTACGGCCAGCAAAATTGACCAACTTATTCCTGCGCGGTGCCTTAGCTGAGCCGAATGCGATCAATCCGCTTTGATCGCTTCCACCTGAATCGCCAGTTTCACGTCAGGAGAAGAGCGGGGCAGGCCGATATTCAACCCGAAGTCGCTACGCTTGAACTGTCCGGATGCATCGGCGCCACACCATTCCCGCTTCAGGACCGGATGCTCGGTACATCTGAATTTGTCGATGGTCAGCGTAAGTGGCCTGGTGACGCCGAGCAGCGTCAGCTCGCCTTCCACAGCCACTGGCTTGTCGCCGTCAAACTTCACCGAATTGCCCTTGTAGGTAATGGTTGTAAATTTGTCGACGTTGAATCCGTTGGGCGTTCTGACGTCCTGGTTCAGCTTGGCATGGCCGAAATCAATCGAGTTCGCATCAATGATGATGTCAACGTTACCGGTTTTTGCCGCGCGGTCCAGGGTTATCTTGCCGGTTGTTTTGGTAAATTTGCCGCGGAAAGTGGACAGGCCGGCATGATCCGCTTCAAAGCTGGGAAAGGTATGGTTCGGGTCGATATTGTAGGTATTGGCGAACGATGATGCGGTGCTGAGTGCAAGCACGCAGCCGATGACGCGTTTAACTGTCATAGTGGTCTCCTTCGTTGAAATGTTGTTGTTTATTGTGCTGCTACCACACGAAACTTGATAATGATTTCATCGGCGACGGTGCCGGTATCCTTCCATTCCCCTTCGCCGATATTGAAAGCGAGCCGTTTGATCGGCAACGCGCCCTCGAATACCTGGTTCGTTCCCTCCTTCTTGACGATAAGCGGGAAATTGACGTCGGCGGTTCTGCCCTTGATCGTGAGCTTGCCGGTCACATCAAACTTTCCATTCGAGCCGGGTTTGATGGCGCTTGAGGTGAATGTCGCTTTCGGAAACCGGGCGCTGTTGAACCATTCTTTCTTTTGCGCTTCGCTGTTGAATTCCGCGTCGCCCAGGTCGAAGCTGTTGATATCGATTTCCATGCTCGCTTTCGATGACTCCGGCATGGCAGCGTCGAAATCGATCTGTGCGTTGAATTTTTTGAACTTGCCTTCTACCGGCACGTTCATCTGTTTGAACACAGCGCTCACGCTGTTCTTCGCGGGATCGGTCTTGAGCAAAGCGGCGACCGATGGCACTGCAATTGAAAATGCAAGCGCAAGCGCGACACTACGGAGTAAGGGAGGACGGGTAAGCATCACAAAGCCTCTGCGTAAAAAGTGTGGGTCAGGGCAGCATTCGTTTAAACACATCATCGCGAATGATGAAGCGATGTTTAAGCGCAGCAAGTACGTGCAAGACGAAGCCGATCAGCAATGTGCTGGTAAGTACATAATGGACTTGCTTGAGGACGGGCTTCCATTCCGGCGAGGGGGCGATCAGTACGGGCAGGGGCAGCACGCCGAGATATACCACCGGTACGCCAGCCGCCAGAGTGTAGAAATAGCCGGATATCGGCACCGCGAGCATCAACAGATAAAGCAAGCCATGGAGTCCATGCGCAGCCTTTTTCCCCCATTCACGCATGGTGGGCGGATAAGCGGGTGCCGGATGGCTGAGCCGCCATAACGTACGTACGCAGGCGAGGCCCAGGACGGTAACGCCGAGCCACTTGTGCCAGGAGTAGTACTTGAGTTTCGTCGGAGTCAATCCGGGGATGTCGACCATCGTGACGCCCAGCAGAAAGGCGCAGACCATCAACGCCGCCATCAGCCAGTGCAATAGGATTGCGGTCTTTGTGTAACGAGGCACGTTGTGTCTTTTTGTTCATCGGCAAAAGTGACTGCCAATATAGCAAAAAGACGGCCGCGTGGGCGGCCGGTCAATATCTTGTTATTTTGGTATGAACGATGCAAGCGCCCGCGAGTCGGGCGGCTTGCAAAATGCCATCTAGACCTGGCGAGCGAGCTGCGCTGCGAGTCCGATGTAGTTGGAGGGCGTCATGGCCAGCAACTGGTCCTTCGCCTGCTGCGGGATGGCCAGGCCGTTAATGAACTCACGCAGTGCGTCTTTGGATATGCCTTTCCCGCGAGTCAACTCCTTGAGCTGCTCGTAAGGATTCTCGACCCCATAGCGGCGCATCACCGTCTGCACCGGTTCAGCCAGCACTTCCCAGGTTGCGTCGAGGTCTTCCGCCAGGCGCCCCGGATTGACTTCCAGCTTGTTCAGGCCGCGCAGGCAGCTATCGTAGGCCAATATCGCATAGCCGAATGCGACGCCGATATTGCGCAGCACGGTGGAGTCGGTGAGGTCACGCTGCCAGCGCGATACCGGCAGCTTCTCGGACAAATGCTTCAGCAGTGCATTGGCCAGACCGAGGTTGCCCTCCGAGTTCTCGAAGTCGATCGGATTGACCTTGTGCGGCATGGTTGACGAGCCGATTTCGCCCGCCTTGGTCCGCTGCTTGAAATAGCCAAGCGAAATATAACCCCACATGTCGCGGTTCAGGTCGAGCAGGATGGTGTTGGTGCGGGCGATGGCGTCGAACATTTCCGCCATATAGTCATGCGGCTCGATCTGGATGGTGTACGGATTGAAGGCGAGGCCGAGCCGTTGCTCGATCACGTTCCTTGAAAACGCCTCCCAGTCGAAGTCAGGGTAGGCGGAAAGGTGTGCATTGTAGTTGCCGACCGCGCCATTCATTTTGCCGAGGATCTCGACGGCGGCGATGCGCTGTTCGGCGCGTTTAAGCCGGGCCACCACGTTTGCAACTTCCTTGCCCAGCGTCGTCGGGCTAGCCGGCTGGCCATGGGTACGGGACATCATCGGCAAATCGGCATTGGTGTGCGCCAGTTCGGTCAGTTTGGCGATCACCGCCTGCAGCGATGGCAGCAACACATCGTTGCGCGCGGCCTTGAGCATCATGCCGTGCGAGGTATTGTTGATGTCTTCAGACGTGCACGCGAAATGAATGAATTCGGAGGCTGCCACCAGTTCGGGCACATCCTTGACCTTTTCCTTCAGCCAGTACTCGACCGCCTTTACATCATGGTTGGTTACGGCTTCGATTTCCTTGATGCGCGCGGCGTCAGCTTCGCTGAAGCCGGCGGCGATTTTGTCCAGCAGCGCATTGGCGTTCGCGGAAAACGGCTTGATTTCAGTGAACCCGGCGGTGGACAATGCTTGCAGCCATGCGATCTCCACCTTTACGCGATGATGCATGAAGCCTGCTTCGGACAGGATCGGACGCAGCTTGTCGGTCTTGGAGGCATAGCGGCCGTCGAGCGGGGAGAGGGCGGAAAGGGCGGAAAGGGCGGAGAGCGGCATGATAATAAAAGCGGAGAAGGTGGGAAAAATGTGCGCCGATGAGTTGGTTATCAGCGCAGAAAATGGCGCAATCCGCAATTTTACCATCCGCGGCATCCGCAAAAAAATTGCGGACGGCGCGCGCCGGGGGAGGTTGCGGATGGATATCGTGAGCTACCTCAATGCTATAATCCGTTCAATTCTTACTATACCTACCTATGAAACTCATCGGATCCCTCGCTAGCCCTTATGTACGGAAGGTCCGCGTCGTGATGGCGGAAAAGAAGCTCGACTATGAGTTTGTACTCGAGGATGTGTGGGCTTCTGATACCAAAATCCAGCATTCGAACCCGCTAGGCAAAGTCCCATGCCTGATCATGGAAGACGGCGGAGCGATGTTCGATTCACGCGTGATTGTCGAATATCTTGACACCCTGAGCCCGGTCGGCAAGCTGGTCCCGCCCAATGGCCGGGAGCGCGCCGAAGTCAAATGCTGGGAAGCGCTCGCGGACGGCGTGCTCGATGCGGCCATCCTGGTGCGCCTGGAAAAGACCAAGCGTCCGGAGCCGCAGCAGAGCAAGGAATGGATCAGCCGGCAGATGCTCAAGGTGCACGAAGGCCTGAAGGCGATGTCCGCCGGGCTGAAGGACACCGCGTTCTGTGCCGGCAATCATTACACGCTGGCCGATGTCGCGGTCGGTTGCTCGCTCGGCTGGCTGTCGTTCCGCTTCCCGGAAATCCAATGGCACGACGATCATCCGAGCCTCGCCAAGCTGTACGACAAGTTGGCCGACCGACCTTCGTTCAGGGATACAGTGCCGAAGTAATGCGCGAAGTAATGCGCGAAGTAATTCGCCGCACGGCATAAAGAAGGGCAGTCGGGCTTTGAGGCCGACTGCCCTTTGTCTTTTGCGGCGCCTGCGTTACATCTGTGACTGCTCATAGTTCGGCAGTCCGACCCGGTCGATCAGTTCCAGCTGGGTTTCCAGCCACTCGATATGCTCTTCCGTGTCTTCGAGTATGTCCTTGAAGACATCGCGGGAAACATAGTCCCCGACCGTTTCACAAGCCGCAACGCCTTCTTTCACGGTTTGCTGCGACATCAGTTCCAGCTTCAGGTCCGCCTGCAGCATTTCCGGTGTCGTCTCACCTATCATCAGCTTGTGCAGCGCCTGCAGGTTGGGCAGGCCTTCCAGCATCAGGATGCGATTGATCAGCCTGTCCGCATGCTTCATCTCGCCGATCGATTCGTCGTATTCCTTCTTGCCGATTTTCTCCAGGCCCCGGTGCTGATACATGCGGGCGTGCAAAAAATACTGATTGATGGCGCTGAGTTCATTTGTCAGCTGCGCATTCAGTAACTTGATAACGCTGGTATCACCCTTCATGAAGACCTCGTAGGTAATTGGAAAGAGGGGTTGGCTTCCGGCATCACGAGCGACCGGCCGCGCCAACGGTGCGCCCTGGCGCGACACAGTCGTATGACCACGGCCAGCGCGTTTTGTTAGCGCGCATCATTGCTATTTGTGATACCGACTGCACGGGCGCAGCCGACCGCGCCAGGGCGAGCGTTTTTTTATGTGGGTATCAAGCCGCGTTCAACAGCTTTTGTCCGGGCTGCCACCCGCATGGCGCGAGGCCACCAGCCTGCAGTGCGTGCAACGTACGCATGGTTTCCTCGGTGGAGCGGCCGACATTGCTGCTGTTGATGGTGACGGATTCGATGATGCCTTCCGCGTTGGCGATGAAGGTCGCGCGATTGGCAAAACCTTCCGGCGCAAGCACGCCACAGGCCGACGCCAGTTCACGCTTGATGTCGCCGATCAACGGGAAGTCCACCTTGCCCAACCCATGCTCGGTCCATGCCTTGTGGCAGTGCACCGAATCGATCGATGCACCGAGCACCACAGTGTTCAGCTTCTGGAATTCCGCATGATGCTTGTTGTATCCCTGGATTTCGGTCGGGCAGACAAAGGTGAAGTCAAGCGGGTAGAAGAACAGGATCACCCATTTTCCTTTATAGCCCGCCAGGTTAATGGGTACGAATTCGCCATTCGGCACCAGGGCTTCGCCCTGGAACTCGGGTAATGGTTGTCCTACGGTTAGCATGGTCTTTTCCTTTCCTGAATCAATTGGTGATTGCCAAAAAGATTTTTTGCCGGAGGCGGGAGAGATATTCGACGTGCGGTAACGCAAATAGGGCCGAAACACCAGGCACTGCTTAGCGGGCCTTCGGCTCCGTCACGAAACCGATTTTCGCCAGGCCGCTGGATTGCGCGGCCGCCATCACTTGCGCCACGCGCTCATATTGCGTAGTACGCTCGGCGCGCAAATGCAGTTCGGGCTGCGGCTGCTTGTTCGCCTCGTTTGACATGCGAGACTGCAACTGGCTCACATCAATCATCTCGGCATTCCAATACAGCTTGCCCTCGGCATCAATCGATAGATTGATGTTTTCCGGTTTGGTTTCGTCCGGCTGACTGCTTGCGCGCGGCAAGTCGACCTTCACGTTGTGATTCATCACGGGCACGGTGATGATGAAGATGATCAGCAGCACCAGCATCACATCGACCAGCGGCGTGGTATTGATTTCAGGGTTGAAGTCGTCGTCCGCATCGGACAGGGATCCCATAGCCATCATGCGCCTCCTGGCTTGCGTTGAACGGCAACGAGCTTTGCGCTGCCGGAGCCGTCGCCGTTGGTCTCGGAGCGGGCGCCGGTGACGAACAGCGCATGCAGGTCGAAACCGAATTTGTTCAGCTTCGCGATCACGGCTTTGTTGCCTCGCACCAGGGCGTTGTAGCCGAAGGTGGCCGGGATAGCGACTGCGAGGCCGAGCGCCGTCATGATGAGCGCTTCACCCACCGGGCCTGCCACCTTGTCGATGCCGGCTTGTCCTGAAGCGCCGATCGACACCAGCGCGTGATAGATGCCCCATACCGTCCCGAACAATCCGACGAATGGCGCGCTCGAGCCTACGGAAGCCAATACCGCCATGCCGACCTGCAGCCTGCCGGATGCCTCATCAATGGCTTGCCGCAGAGATAGCGTGACCCAATCGCTCACCGACAATTGATCGTGCAAGTGTCCTTTATGTGCATCGTGGTGCCGCATGGCGCCCACGCCGGCTTGCGCGATGTCGGCGAAGGGATTGCTGTTGCCGAGTGTCGCCACGCCTTCGGTCACGCTGGTGGTGTCCCAGAAATCATGGCCGGCAGATTGGGCTGCGCGTCGATAACGCCATAGCTGCATCGCCTTGGTCACGATCACATACCAGGAGGCGATCGACATCGCGACCAACAACACGGCGACGCCTTTGGTGATCATGTCTCCCTGAGTCCACAGGCTTTCCAATCCGTAGGGGTTTGCTTGCATAGCGGTCCTTAACTGTCCAATTGAAATTTGATCGGTACGATGGCGTAGGCCGCCACCGGTTTGCCGTCCTCAGTGAACGGCTTGAATGTGGCGCGCGACACTGCCTGCCGGGCCGCCTCGTCAAGCCGCGGGGAACCAGACGACTTTTGCACCTCGATTCGTTCCGGCCGGCCCTGCAGGTTGACCAGCACGCGCAGGATGGATTTGCCTTCCTCGCCCATCCGCCTCGAGACTGGTGGATAGTCGGGCTGTGGCGGATGAATGTATTCAATCCCCGCGGTGATCGTCCTGGGCTGTGCCGGGGCCGGCGATGCTGCGGGAGCCGACGGCATTGCGGGAGCGACGGCCGCTGGTGTAGCGGGCTCTGCAACAGCAGGAACCGGTGGAGCCACCGACTCCGTGATTGCTTTCGGCGATGGGCTTGTTTTGGTCTCGGGTCGCGGCACCGGCTTGGGCCGTGTATTGGGCCGTGTAACGGGCTTCACAGGAACCGGCTTCGGTGCGGCAGCTTGTGCCGGGACCGGGGCGGGGGTAGGCCTCGGTTCGGGATTAATGAAGAAGGCGGTGACTTCCTTTGCCGGCTCGTGATGGGCGGTCGTCTCGTGCGGCGCGCCGCTTCGCAGTGCGCAGAACAAGCCGATATGCAAAAGAACAATCGCCCCGAGCGGACCGATACGCCCCGGCTGCAGCCAGCCTGGCATCGACGGGCTGCCGGACGGATAAGTTGCCGCTGCGTTCATTGCGACTCAGGCTGCCATGCGGGTGGACAAGAAGAACATCGGCTGTACCTGATCCTGCATTCTTTTTGACGCCTCGAGGCTTTCGCGCAGCACCTGCTTCGCATGCGGATGGCATTTGCCGCAGCAGGTGCCGACTCCAAGCTGGTCGCGCAATTGTGGCATGGTGGTGACGCCGGCATCCACCGCCTGGCGGATTTTGCGTTCAGAGACGTTTTGACAAATGCAGACAATCATTGCTAACCCTTACGATTTTTTTTAACGATGAAAATGCTCATGCTGCCTGCCGTTGGGCGCTGTTTCTGCGATCCGCGACGTACGCATAAATCATCCAGGCCAGTGGCAGGATCCCGAGGCTGTAGGAGAGCAGGCGGCCGTAGTCGCCCTCCGGTCCCCACGGCTCGGTGGCGATGTGCCACCAGGCGTTATCGACCAGCGGCACGGAATTGGTTTCAGTGAATTCATGGAACGCGGCAAACACAAGTTGGATCGCGAAGGCCACCATGAAAATGGCGGTCAGCTGGAAGAAGCGATGCAGGTTCACACGGCGACCGAACTTGACCCATGCCGACGCCAGCAGCGCGGCGAGCAGTACCCCGATCACGCCGCCGGTCGCCATGTCGAGTGACTCGGCCTGTTGCGCCAGCGACGCGATCATGGTGGCGGTTTCGACTCCTTCGCGCCCAACCATGAAAGCGGAGAACATGAACGCGGCCACCCATGTCCGTGCCGAGGAGGCGGTCGACGCGACGTTCAAGCCTTCCGTGATCTGCTGTTTCATCAGCCTGCCCACACGCATCATGTGCACTGTGCAATAGATCACCGAGGCCGCCGCCAGCAGCGCCATCACCCCTTCCCAGAATGGGGAAAGCGCGCCGATGCGCGCCAACACGACGCCCAACATTGCGGACAACGCAAGCGCGAGGGCAACGCCGCCATAAACCGCGGGAATCAATTCCCGACGCCCGGTCTGCGACAGGTAAATCAAGGAAATGGCAATGACGAGAAAGGCCTCGAGGCCTTCGCGAAACGTGATCAACAATGTCTGGAACATGTTCTATCCCTTTCGTCTGCGTTGAATTGACGTCAAAAGCTTGTCAATGCGCCTGCCGGTCGGCGCACGCGATGCGGGACTGGATGTGTCGATAGCCATCAAACGCTCCTTGACGAGATTGTTTTGCTGGCTACCGCGACGCGAAGAGGTGGGCGGATGGCTTGCAGGGGTTGATCACGGTCGGTTCAGGCAGTGAGGATCAGTTTGTTCAGTTGGGTCAGTCGTAACCGGTAAATCCGGCCCTGGTGATCGATTTCGACTTCGCGCATACACTGCAATAAGTCTTCGCTCCTGATCCGAGGCACGGATTTCTGCGGTGCCGGACTTGGGTCCGGCACCGGGCTTTGTCGGGATGGTCGCGTCATGACTAAGCTTATTCCTTTTTATTGAATGCGAATAGTTCGTATTTAGATTATTGGGTATTTGCAGGCGGATTGCAAGGGCTTTCGACGATGGATGAAAAGCGGCGGCCGAAAAGAACAAGGGGCGCATAAAGCGCCCCTTGTTTTCGAATTGCCTGCCGGTTTTACCCTGGCGCCGATTCGCTGCTGATGATGCCGCCTCCGAGGCAGACATCTCCCTGGTAAAGTACCGCGGACTGACCGGGGGTCACTGCCCATTGCGGGTCAGGGAACGTCAAGGCGAAGGTGCCGGCCTCATTGTGCGAATAGTGGCAGCTGACGTCGGCCTGCCGATAGCGGGTTTTCGCGGACAGCTGTGCCGGTTGCGGCGGTTCCCCGGCAACCCAGCTCGCCTGGGCGGCGGCCAGCGACGGCGAGAGCAGCCAATCGTGATCATGGCCCTGCACCACGTACAAGGTGTTGTTCGCGACATCTTTCCTGGCGACGTACCACGCGTCGCTGCTGCCTTCGGCGTTCTGGTATGACTTTATGCCGCCCAGGCCGATGCCCTTGCGTTGGCCGAGCGTGTAAAAACTCAGGCCGACATGCTCGCCCACCACAGTGCCGTCCGGCGTCTTCATCGGCCCCGGCTCGTACGACAGGTAACGGTTCAGGAAATCGCGGAACGGACGTTCACCGATGAAACAGATGCCCGTCGAGTCTTTCTTTTTCGCATTGGGGAGGCCGATTTGCTCCGCAATCTTCCGCACCTCGCTCTTGTGGATTTCGCCAAGCGGAAACAGGGTCTTCGACAATTGCGCCTGGTTGAGGCGGTGCAGGAAGTAGCTTTGGTCCTTGCTGGCATCGATCGCTTTCAGCAATTCGAAGCGTCCCGCACCCGGTCCGGACGTTACCTCGCGCACGCGCGCGTAGTGTCCGGTCGCGATCAGGTCGGCGCCCAGTTTCATTGCATGGTCGAGAAAAGCCTTGAACTTGATCTCGGCGTTGCACAGCACGTCCGGATTCGGCGTGCGCCCGGCCTGGTACTCGCGCAGGAATTCGGCAAAGACCCGGTCCTTGTATTCGGCCGCGAAGTTAACGGCCTCGATGTCCACTCCGACCACGTCGGCAACGCTGACCGCGTCGATCCAGTCCTCACGCGTCGAGCAGTATTCCGAATCGTCGTCGTCTTCCCAGTTCTTCATGAACAGGCCGATGACTTCATAGCCTTGTTCCTTTAACAACCATGCGGAGACGGACGAATCCACGCCACCGGACATGCCGATGACGACCTTCTTTTTAGAACTCATTTCACTAATATCAATGTTTGCGGGGGTGGGGACCGGTGCAGCTTTCCAATGGCATCAGGATGCGTATACAACAGCGAGAGCGGCGCGCGCTTCCCAGAGAGATAATCGTCAACGCAACGCAGCACCAGCGGGCTTCGATGCTTTTCCTCGCACTCGAGCATCTCTTCGCGCGTCATCCATACGGTGCGCAGGATGCCGTGATCCAGGGGCCGGTCATGCTTCGCGCCAAGTTCGCCTGCGAAGGCAAAGCGCAGGTACGTGACCTCGAGACCGGTACGTGAAGACACGTAGCGCGACATGTACATGCCGAGCAGCGCGGTGGGCACAAAATCGTACGCGGCTTCTTCCAGCGTCTCGCGAGCGACCGCTTGCTCCAGCGATTCGTTCGGGTCGAGATGGCCGGCCGGTTGATTGAAGCGTATGCCGTCGCTTGTTTCTTCTTCAACCAGCAAGAAACGGCCGTCGCGCTCGATTATCGCCGCGACCGTGACAGAAGGTTTCCAAACGTCAGTCATAGTATCCCTCGAAAGTGGACGCCATTTTACCGCGCACATGCCTGTTATGCCGGGCTCCGCATCCTAATTCCGCCTGCGCGTTTCATTCTGGCCGCAGCCGATGGTTGTAGATTGGTGGAAAATTGGAATGATGGTCTGCAAAACCGTCGATACGGTTGATATTTAATAAATTTACACGGCTGCCAATTTGGTTATTTATCAAAAAACCATCAGAATTCGTTTTCTTGTTATGCCTGCCGCTTAAGTACTGAAAGGCCGGTAGGCACCTCGCACCGTGAGAGGTCAAAGGGAACGACGGTTCCATTTTGCAATTTCCGTGTAAGATCGTGCCAGAATTTCAAGCCAACTAATTGGAGAAGCTCATGAGAATCGGCATCCCCGCCGAAACGCGGCCGGGCGAGACCCGTGTTGCGGCAACACCCGAGACAGTCAAGAAACTGGTTGCAGCCAAACACCAGGTTATCGTCCAGAGCGGTGCAGGAGTTGCCTCCAGCGTGACGGATGACGCTTATCTGGGTGCCGGCGCCGAACTCGGCTCCGCCGTAGATGCGCTAGGCGCTGAAATGGTGTTGAAAGTGCGCGCGCCGTCGCCGCAGGAGTTGGCGCAAATGAAATCCGGCGCCGTCGTCGTCGGCATGCTCAATCCTTTCGATGCCGAAAACATACTCGCGATGGCCAACCACGGCTTGACCGCATTCGCGCTCGAAGCGGCGCCGCGCATCACGCGCGCCCAATCGATGGATGTGCTGTCATCGCAGGCCAACATTGCCGGCTACAAAGCAGTGGTGCTGGCCTCCAATACCTATCAGCGCTTCATGCCGATGCTGATGACCGCGGCCGGCACCGTGAAAGCGGCGCGCGTCCTGGTCATGGGCGCCGGCGTTGCAGGCCTGCAGGCGATTGCCACGGCCAAGCGCCTGGGGGCGGTGATTGAAGCGTCCGACGTGCGCCCGGCCGCGAAGGAACAGGTCGAATCGCTCGGCGCCAAATTCATCGACGTGCCTTTCGTGACGGACGAAGAACGCGAAATCGCGAAAGGCGTCGGTGGCTATGCGCGTCCGATGCCGGCCGACTGGATGCGCCGTCAGGCGGAACTGGTCCACGAACGAGCGAAGCTGGCCGACATCATCATTACCACGGCACTCATTCCGGGCCGCAAGGCGCCCATCCTCATCAGTGAAGAAACCATCAAGGCGATGAAGCCGGGCTCCGTCATCGTCGACATGGCGGTGGAACAAGGCGGCAACACACCGCTCTCCGAAATCGGGAAAACCGTCACCAGACATGGCGTGCACATCATCGGCGAACCGAACCTGCCGGGTCTGGTGGCTGCTGATGCCTCCGCGTTATATGCTCGTAACGTGATTGACTTCCTGAAGCTGGTCATCGACAAGG
>JAQGMD010000059.1 GCA_028292565.1 Burkholderia sp.
CGGGTTCCAGCGATTCCAGGTCATGCCATTCCACCGGTCCGCCCTGATATTCCTCGATCAGCTTTACCCATTTCTTCTCATTCGGCGCACACAGGCTCAGCGCCAGGCCTTTATCCTGGCCACGACCGGTGCGGCCGACGCGATGGATATGCACCTCGGTGTCTTTCGAAACATCGACATTGATCACGGCGCCCAGGGTCTGGATATCCAGCCCGCGGGCCGCGACATCGGTGGCCACCAGCACCGAGCAACTCTGGTTCGCAAACAACACCAGGATTTCGTCACGCTCGCGTTGTTCCAGCTCGCCATATAGCGCCAGCGCGGAAAATCCCTGCTCGCGTAATTCGGCCGCCAGTTCGCGGCAATGAATCTTAGTATTGCAGAAGGCCAGCGTCGACACCGGTTGGTAATGGTTCAACAGCTTCGCTACCGCAGCGTTGCGGTCGTCGTAACCCACTTCATAAAACCGTTGTTCGATCTGCGTGGCGTTGTGCTGCGCCTCGACTTTTACTTCGGCCGGGTCCCGCAAAAAGAGCGCGCTCGCTTTACGGATATCGTCCGGATAGGTGGCGGAAAACAGCAGCGTCTGGCGACGCTCCGGGCAGGCGCTGACAATGCCGGAGATCTCTTCATAAAAGCCCATGTCGACCATGCGATCGGCTTCATCCAGCACGAGCGTTTGTACCTTGGACAAATCGATGGTGTTGCGCCCGATGTGGTCGCGAATGCGTCCAGGCGTGCCTACGACGATATGCGCACCATGCTCCAGCGATGCAATCTGCGGCCGCATCGGCGCACCGCCGCACAGCGTCAGTACCTTGGTGTTGTCGGCGAAGCGGGCCAGGCGGCGCAATTCATTCGATACCTGATCGGCCAATTCGCGGGTGGGGCAGAGCACCAGCGCCTGGATGGCGAACCACGTCGGGTTAAGTTTGTGCAGGATGCCGATACCAAAGGCGGCTGTTTTACCGCTGCCGGTTTTGGCCTGCGCGATCAGGTCGCGCCGATCGAGGATCACCGGCAGGCTTTGCGCCTGTATCGCGGTCATTTCGTGATAACCGAGGCTGTCGAGGTTGCCCAATAACGCCGGTGTCAACGGTAAGCTGGAAAAGGAAGTCTTATTCATGGTGATTTTGCCTGCGGGCGTAGGGAGATGGCGGTCTCAACGGCGATTTACGCGCATCGCAAGATATCAACCGCATAAAACAAAAAGCCCGGCTTATGAGCCAGGCCAATTGCACGATGTGTTTGGTTGCGGGGACAGGATTTGAACCTGTGACCTTCGGGTTATGAGCCCGACGAGCTGCCAGACTGCTCCACCCCGCGTCTGAGCGGCGAATTCTACAGGCGATAGACCGATGGGGCAACCGAAAATCAGGAATGTTATGGTCTCGACCCTGAAGTCGCCCCGTCAGGTCTTACAATACCGTCATTGCGCCGATTGAAAACGCGGCGCGCCACAGACTGGAGTTGATAAATGACCTACGAAGAATACCTGGACGAAGTCACCACACTCATGACAGAGCGATACAACATGAGCGACGAAGATGCGATCAAGCACGTCATGCGTGCGCAGGCGGCGGATTTCTTCACTCTGCACGATGACCTTCCCGAGATGCGTACCCAGGAACGCGCGGAGCAGGACGCCAAGACTATTTTTGAAAAGAAAAACAAGTCGCGCCCCCACACGCCGCCCAAGCGATCCGGACCGCCGAAGAAATGATCGTTGACAGGGTGGGTTTTCAGCTCTGCCTTGTCAAACCGTTCTCACCAGGCGCCGACGAGTGACAAATCACTCAACGTCAGTTGGGTGGTGGCGCCGGTGTTATTGTCTTCCAGGGACAGTTGACGATGCATGTCCTTGGGCGGCTTCTTGTACCAGGCCGCGCAAATATTCACCAGATCCTGATTGCGGGCTACTGAATGAAAATTCTCCAACACCCGGCGCGTCAGGTCGACGTCGGGCAGCAGGTAGGAATCACCCGGGTTGCGCAGTAAAAGGGGAGAGTCCACCAACGAACTGCGCGGTTTCTGATACATCTTCCGAGAGCAGTTTCCGGTCAATCCGCGCGCGTGCAGCGATTCGCGGAACAGCGGCGCCGTGAAGTCGACGATGTAGTCGTCGCACATGATCCAGCAATGGTAGCCCTTGCCTTCATTTTTATTCTCACTGACCCCCGCGAATGACAGGACAGTCCCGGCTTCGTCATCGAGTTTGTAGAAAGCGTCGCCGGCGACCGGGTAGCTTCGCTTTTTATAGAACTGTTCGATGAGCAGCGCACCGGCGACGCTGAAAAAGACGGCGCGATCCGCTGTCTTGACATTGGCCCCATCGAAGACGGTTTGCAGGACTCGGGAAATACGCTGATAGTCGGCAAGCGGAATGGGCGGGCGTGGTGCTGGCATGAGGTGGTTTTGAGTGGAGGCGAAAAGGCCGGCGCAAATTGTACCGGAAAGCGCGTCAGGGCATGGTCCCCGTCAGCCGACGACACTTGGAATGCCAAGTGAATCCAAGCTATTATGTGCCGTGTTTGTTTTAAGTGGATTGCGATTGGACAGGCCAACAATTACGCGATTGGCCGTTTACGTACGGGGACTTATACTTTGACACTCAGGGGCCTCGTGGTACCAGACAATGTGGGTACATACGAGATTTCTTCCACGTCGGCTAGGTAGACGGTCGATGGGCAATCCCGCGTTTCAGGAGTGATCCCCGTTGGCGGAAGCGCTTCCTTCACCTTGGTGGCTTTGGAATGAATGTGAAAAAGACAATCGCTGCTGTCGCCATGGCCTTCTTCAGTCTGACTGCCATGGCTCAATCGAAACCATGGAAGGCGGTAGTGCTAACCGCAACAATGTCCGGCTGGCTTGAGACGAGGGGTACAGCCATCTCCAAGGATGGATTGCTGGAGATTATCGTCAAGGACGATACGGGACAGGTCGCGGAAATCTACAAGGGCCGGTTGAAAGGATCGCAATGGACCGGGGCCCGCACCGTCATGGGAACCGACAATATTGATGAGCCGCTGATTGGAAGGTTTTCACGTCGGAAGATAGAGAACAACGAAATCCAGACGCTTATACTTACGAACGAGTGGGTTTCGGCCAGCTTCACAAGAACGATAGATCTTGGCAAACGATAGTCGGCGGCTCAGGCCGCCGCATTTACGTGAGGACTGTCGGTTGAACTATTGAGCATTCAGCAAGTGAGTGCCGGAATGAATGCTCAGTCCCTCATCTCCCATGCCCCATCCCCAACCCCCGCTCCGCGCCCACGGTTTGGCTTGTCACGGGAATTGGTGGATACTGCACCCTTTGCCGCAAACTTTACCGATGAAGATCTGTTATCTGGACTATGACGCCGTCCTGCACGACGGCAATGTGCTTCGCCATCGCACCCGGGGCATGTACATCAAGACGCCCGGCCGCACATTTTTTGAATGGATGCCGATACTCGAAGACTTGCTCGCGCCTTACCCGGACCTGAATATAGTCTTGTCGACCACGTGGGTTCGCGAACTCGGGTTTAACGAGGCGAAGTTCGAACTTTCGACTTCGCTGAGAGACCGGGTGATCGGCTCGACTTTCCTGCATCCGAAAATAGTGAAAACGGAGTTCGACACCATGTCGCGCGGCATGCAAATCTGGGGCGATGTAGAGCGGCGCAAGCCGACCCATTGGTTTGCGCTCGACGACGATGCATTCGGCTGGCCGACCTGGTGCAAGGAGCATTTGATTCAGACTACCGATCAATTGGGACTGAGCGATCCGGCAGTGCAGGAACGGGTGCGTCAGCGACTGGCCGAGATTTACGGACCCGCCAGCATGAAGTGATGAAACCCCACCGCACCGCGCAGAAGCCGTCGGTCCCACGAGGACCGGAATGTTGGGATTGGCGCGCGCGCGAATCCCAGCATTCGTGCACATCCGATGGCCCATGCGCCACGAAGTAAATGCACCCGATAAAAGCTGCGTTCAGTCGCCCAGGTCGATGATCGCAGCCAGTGGCACGTCGCCCGGCGCCTCGTAATCCCCGACCACACATGCGCGGCAAGGGTCGCCCGCCGCGCGCTCCAGATGCGCCATTACGACATCTCTCGACGCTTTATCGAGCGCGGCGAACGGCTGGTCCAGCAGCGTAACTGTCGCACCCGAAGCGAACGCTGCCGCGAGGAAGACTTTGCGCTTCGAGCCGGTGGACAGCATAAAGAGCTGTTTGTCCACGTGTGGCTCCAGCGACAGGCCTATTATCAGGTCATCCAAGACCCGTTCGTCGAATGTCGAATTGAGCTTGTGAAGTGACTTGAGGTAAGCGGCGGGTGTTAACTGATCGAAGGCGTCCGAGCGCGGATCGACCCAGAAAACCTGCTGCTGGTACGCTTCCGGCCGGCGCTGGCGGATGTCGTTGATCTGCAGGTGCCCGGCATCAGCGGACAGATCGCCCGCAAGCAATCGGAACAGAGTAGTTTTGCCCCGTCCTTCACCGCCACGAACCAATGTGACTCCGGCAGGGATTGCAATCGACCAGTCGGAAAACAGTTCGCGCTCCGGGATACGGAAGCTCAGTCCTCGGACGCTCAGGACCGTGGGCATAGCGATGGTGGGATGTTTGGTGGTGTTTTGTTCATTCATATTCCTGGTGCGTGGTTGTCGTACCGCAAGCTTTGCATTGAAGTTCGGCGATATCATCGCACACCCGATCGCGGGGCTATCTTTCGGCGCCACCTCAATAGTGAAAAAAGAGGCACTGACACCATCTCAGTAATGCTATCAAAAAGCTCAATGAACCTGAGTTCGGCGGGAATTTACCTTTCAATCAAAGCAGGACTATTTTCGGTAGAGTGGCGGCCGCACGAAAAACTTAAAGTACATGAATCTCGATTGTTTGCGCGGCCATCCTTGTTCGCCGCCCCCGCGGTTGCCGTCGCTGGTCGCCGTACTGCTGGTAGTTCCCGTTGCTTCTTACTTTTTGTGGAAAAACGATCCGCTGATAGCAAAAGAGAACGGCCTGCTTGAAATCGCTCAGGCGATTTTCCTGCTGCTTGCCAGTGTCTTGCATAGTGAACGGGCGTTTCGTTTGAAGAAATCTGCGCTGGATTTCACTATTCATGCAGGCCTCGCTTTGCTGACGTTGTCATTTGCGCTACGTGAAATTGAGATCGACGAAATAGGGAGTTCGGAATTGTGGGCATCGGCAGAGCGCATTATCCGACTCGCCGCCGCGATATTATGGATAGGATTGCTTGTTTTTCTGGTGCCGCGAATCAGGCAGATTTATTCCTGCCGGTCCGCGATTCTGGCGAGGCCCGCTGTCATCCTGACCCTATGCGGCGGCCTGTTCTTCCTCGCTGGCTGGCCTTTTGACAAAGAGATTTTTTCTACGCTGTCGCACGCTTCTTCGGTATTGATCGAAGAAGTGCTGGAAGTGAATGCCTGCATCACTCTTTTAGCGGCATCGCTCGTCGGTTCGCCACAACGTCACGCGGCCACCGTATTCGGCCGCTCATCATGAGCCGACAAGCCGGCATCCTGCGTTGTCCATGCTGCGATTGAGACCGTCGCCTGTGTTTTATGGTTAAACCACTGTACTCGCAGTAACGGCGCCTGCAGCGCGATCAATCTTGCGATATGCAGATCGCCCTCGACGAAATGCGTGGCGCCTAATGCTACTGCCGTATCCGCCTTATATCGCGCGACTTCTTCTGGCGAGGTTCCGTAGTGGCGATCGTCGCGGAAGTGAATCGGAAGTGATGGAAAGTGCCGTGTCCACCAGCGACGGGTTCTTTCGGCATCCTGCATCGGACGAGCGGTAATGATCGCTGCATTCCGATTAGCGATATCCGGCGTGCGCTCGAACGGAGCCAACTCGTCGCGGCGCGCTAGCGCTCCCCGAAGGTCAGCGTCATCCTCTTCAGGAGCAAGGTCGCGCACAAAAACTCCGTCGAGATCCCGGGCGTAAAAAGACAAATGCCAGTCATCCTGCGGAAGTGGCTTACACTTGTCACCACGGATCCTCTTTGTGGAAGACACACCTTTTCGGACCATTCGGTCGGCATACCCGCCATGCTCACTGGTAAATTGGACAGCATCTATCGTAATGATGCACGTCGCGTGTTTGCGACGTTGGTTCGCCTGCTCGGCAGTTTCGATCTTGCCGAGGAAGCGCTGCACGACGCATTCATGGCGGCAGCCGAACGTTGGCCGCGCGAAGGTATTCCCGGCAATCCTGTCGCCTGGCTGGTGTCAGCCGGCCGCTACAAAGCGATCGACCAACTGCGCCGTCAACGCCGCTTCACTCCGTGGGACGACGTTGCCGAAGTCGCCGAAAACATGGTCGACGATTCCCAGCAGGCGGAACCAGCGGAAGAACTGGAAGATGACCGGCTGCGTCTTATTTTTATTTGCTGTCACCCGAGCCTCTCGGATGAGACCAGGGTCGCTCTGACACTGCGCGAAGTATGCGGCCTCGCGACCGAAGAAATCGCGCATGCCTGCCTGCTTACCGCGCCGACATTGGCACAACGCATAGTGCGGGCCAAGGCCAAGATCCGCGATGCCCGTATCCCGTACCAGGTGCCGGGCGCTGATGAATTGCCAGGGCGATTGCAAAGCGTCCTGCGCGTAATCTACCTGGTGTTCAATGAAGGCTATTCTGCCTCGTCGGGCGAC
>JAQGMD010000063.1 GCA_028292565.1 Burkholderia sp.
CAACCTCCAGGGCAGCGGCGGTGCGGTGGCGGTCAGTGCAACGCTCAATTCCAGCACCAACATGGACCCGCTGGCGGCGGCTATTAATGCCCAGACCGCCTCCACCGGCATCAGCGCCGAATCAAAGAATGGCGTTGTCACGCTGACCAGCTCCAACGGCGACGACATCGTGGTCGAAGATTTCGTCAACTCCGCAGGCGGCACGATCGACCTGACCGGCCAGGATCCATTCGCGACCACGGCCACCCCCAGCGGCGCTGCGGCGACTCTGACCAGCGGCACCACCGACAGCTCACGCGTCGGCGGTGAACTGAAGTTCAGCGGCAGCAACGGCTACACCGTCAGCTCCTCCACCGGTACCGCCGGCGGATTGTTCACCGGAGCCTCGAATGCGCAAAACGCATCGAGCCTGTCGGCTGTATCGTCCCTGGACATCAGCACCGTGTCCGGTGCCAACGACGCGCTGTCGACCATCGATGCCGCCCTGACCAGCATCAACAACTCGCGTGCGCAACTCGGTGCGATCCAGAACCGCTTTGCCTCGACCATCAGCAACCTGTCGACGACGTCCGAGAACCTCAGTTCCGCGCGCAGCCGGATCCAGGATGCCGACTTCGCGTCGGAAACGGCCTCCCTCACGCGCGGCCAGATCCTGCAACAGGCAGGTACCGCGATGCTGGCGCAGGCGAACTCGCTGCCGAACGGCGTGTTGGCCCTGCTCCGCGGTTAATCCCCGCAGCAAAATAGTGTAGCCCACCACCCCGGCTGAATTCGTTCGGCCGGGGTATTCCTATTAAGGAGATGGCATGGACATCAAACCAGTTGGTAACAATAATGCCCTGCCCGGGCAAAGGGTTTCAGAAACGGGCAACTTCAATACTGATTTGCCGTCCGTCCCTGCCAGGCACTCGGCCACGCCGGTGCAGACCGTCAACGCGGTCCAGCAGTCCGCGCACGTTCCTGATCTTGAAAAACTGAATGACGCGCTGAAAAACATCAATCACGCATTGAAGGCGTTGTCGCCCAATCTTGAGTTTAGTGTTGACTCGGAGAGCCAGCGCTCCATCGTAAAGGTGGTCGATCATGAGACCAACGAAGTCATCCGGCAAATGCCGACGCCGGAAGCACTGGAAATCGCGAAAGCCCTGGACCGGCTCCAGGGTATGCTGATCCGGCAAAAGGCGTAAAAACCCCAACATCCGCGAGCTCGTTCCATAAGTGTCAATAAGTGTCATCACGATGCCATTTATGAAACGAGTATTGAAACAAGCAGGTAAACCACCGTCTAAAGTTCGGTTTGGCATCGCCGATACTAGGCTACAGTGAACACGTTTTCTTAGGAGAGACATATGGCCGGCATTTCCTCACCCGGTATCGGCTCCAATCTGGATATCAACGGCATCGTCGCCAAGCTCATGCAATCCGAGCAGCGGCCGCTGACCGCGCTTGCCCGGAAAGAGGCGAGCTACCAGGCGAAGCTGTCGGCCTTCGGCAATCTGTTTGGCGCATTCAGCTCGTTCCAGAGCTCTCTCGGCAATCTCAACAAAGACTCCACCTTTCGGTCGATGAGTGCGAAGCCGACCGACGCGACGATACTCACTGCATCGGCGTCAGCTACGGCAACTCCCGGCAGCTACAACGTCAATGTGACGAAACTGGCCCAGGCCCAGACCCTGACCACTAGCGGCCAGGCAAGCACCACCGCCACCATCGGCTCGGGCGCGCCGATCAAGGTGACTTTCCAGTTCGGTACGCTCAGCGGCACCGCGACGAAAACAGGCACTAACCTCAGCGGCGCTGTAGCTTCCGGCGGAATCGCGGCAGGTTCGCTCAGCATCAGTGGCACGACGATCGATACCAGCGCATCAACCAATAGCGCAAAAGCGTTGGCCGATGCAATCAATCTGAAAACCGGCACGACCGGCGTGACCGCCACTGCGGCACCGACCGCCACCGCGGTGCTCGGCGCATTCAGCGACGTCACGACCGGTGTGGGCGACTCCTATTCGATGCAGGTCGGCAGCGTCAACATCGCGAACGTGGGCGCATCGGCGACCCTGACCGTAGCCCAACTCGATACTGCAATCGCCGATAACACCGCCGGCGCTGTGGGCGCACAACTGGCCGCTGCCGGCATTACCGCATCCGGCACCGCCGCGGCAGGCACGCTTAAATTCACCAGGGCGGACGGCTCGAATATCGATATCACACAGACGATGGTGAACACGAGCGCCACGGCGGTCGGCGGATTCGCCGGCTTCACGTCGGGCGTCAAGCAAACGACGACCAGTTCGGTCTCCCTGAATTCACCTGCCAACTTCACGATTGGCGGCAGCAATCCTTCCGCAGCAGGCCTTACTGCCGGCGGCAGTGCGATGACCTTCACACAGGATGCGAACCAGCCCACCGGTAGCGTCACGATCGACAACACGAACAATTCGCTGCAAGGCATACGCGACGCTATCAACAAAGCGAATCTGGGCATCACCGCATCGATCGTTTCCGATGGCAGCGCTACCCCGCATCACCTGGTCATAAAATCAAACAAGACCGGCGCCGAATCCAGCATGAAAATCAGCGTCCAGAGCGGAGAGCCCGCGCTGACGGCGCTGCTTGCGTATGAGCATAATGCGGCCGGCGCACAAAACATGACGGAAACCAGTGCGGGACAAAGCGCACAGTTGACTGTCAACGGTATCGCGGTCACCAGCCCGACCAACTCGGTCAGCGGTGCGATCGAGGGCGTGTCGCTGGAGGCGGTGAAAGTCGGCACATCCACCCTGAACGTTGCGCGCGACACGTCATCGGTTACATCCGGCCTCAATGGCTTCGTCAAGGCCTATAACGAACTGAATTCGAATATCAGGAAACTGACAAGCTACGACCCTGAGAGCAAGCAAGCTGGCGTGTTACTCGGGGACTCGTCGGTGCGCAACATCCAGGCCGAAATGCGCAAGCTCATTTCATCGTCGGTGACAGGATCGAACAGCAGTTTGAAGACGCTGCGCGACGTCGGCATCTCGGTGGACAAGAGCGGCGTGATGTCGCTCGATCAGGCCAAGCTATCGGCAGCAATGACCAAAGACCTGAGCGACGTCGGCGCGTTGTTTTCCTCTGTCGGGAAAACTTCGGACAGCCTGGTCAGTTTTGTCAGCGCGTCATCAAAAGCGCAGCCGGGCGAGCATCCTGTCTACGTGAAGCAACTGGCAACCCAGGGAAAAGTGGCCGGAGACCTGGATCTCAGGGCGGCATCGATCACCATCAATAGCGGGAACAAGGACTTGTTGTTGTCCATAGATGGCGAAAGCGCGACGGTTTCTCTGCCGACCGGCCCCACTTCTTACACAGCGGCCGAAATGGCCGCCCAGGTACAGTCGGCGATCAACGGCACATCCGCGTTCTCGGCCAAGGGAATTGCAGTCAGCGTGACGATCGACGCCGGTGGCTTCATGAACATCACGTCGAACAAATACGGTTCGGAGTCCAAGCTCACCGTATCGGGCAGCGCTGTAGCCACATTGTTCAACACCGCTACGGCCACTGACGGCATCGACGTCCAGGGCACCATCAGCGGCGTTACAGCCAAAGGCGAAGGACAGTTCCTGATCGGGGACCCCGGATCTCCCGCCGCCGGCTTGAAGCTGCAGGTTACCGGTGGCGCGGCAACGCTGGTCGGACCGGGCGCCGCTCGCGGAAACGTCAATTTTTCACAAGGTTTTGCGTTCCACCTGAACAGACTGGTTGAAGGCATCCTGGGTGACAAGGGCGTGTTGTCCGGGCGTACCGACGGGCTCAAAAGCAGCATCAAGGATCTCGGCCGGCAAAACGAGAAGCTCAATGACCGGCTGTTCGAGATTGAAAAGCGTTACCGCGCGCAGTTCACCGCGCTGGACGTTACGATCAGCAAGATGACCTCGACCAGCAGCTACCTGTCGCAGCAACTCGCGCAACTCAGCAGCTTGTCGGGACGGTAAAACATTCCAGGGATTCATAGAAGGAAAACGTCAATGTTTGGAAAGACATTCAGCGGCGCGAACGCGTATGCCAAGGTGGGTATGGAAACCGGCGTGGCTGCGGCGAGTCCGCACAAACTTATCATCATGCTGTTCGACGGCGCATTGGTCGCATTGGCGACAGCGCTGCATCAGATGAAAGAGAAAAACATCGCAGGCAAGGGCCAGTCCCTTTCCAAGGCGATCACCATCATCGACAGCGGCCTGCGCGCCAGCCTCGACCACAATGTCGGCGGCGAGATCGCGCAGAATCTCGATGCCCTGTACCAGTACATGAGCAACCGGCTGATGATGGCCAACCTCGAGAACAACGCAGAAATGATCGAAGAAGTACAGCGCCTGCTGCAGGAGCTGAAAGGCGCATGGGAGGCAATCAACCCGGCCGCCCCGCAGCCCGAGCCTGCACCGCAGCCCCTCGGCGCCGCCAACGACCCGTTCGCGCCGACCGCATCCAGACTGGTGAAGGCCTGATGTCATGATGAATAGCGAAGAAGTGATTTCCCTTTACGAGACGGTCGCTGACATCACCCATAAGATGCTGGCCGCTGCGCGCGACGGCGACTGGGAACAGCTGGCAGTGCTGGAATCGCATTGCGCCAGCCATGTCGCAACCCTGAAACAGGATGAACCGCTGGCGCCGCTGACCGGCGTGGTGCGCGAAAAAAAGGTCACGATCATCAAGCAGATCCTGGCGCATGATCGCGAAATCCGTAACATCACCGAACCGTGGATGGAACACCTTGCGGTGCTGATCAACAGCACCAAGGTGGAGCGCAAGCTCTCCCAGGCTTACGGTTCCAGCCAGTAACGCTGACGCATGATTTCGCGGGCCGACCTCAACGGTACCCGGCCGGTCGCGGGTATCGAACCGGCCAGGCCGGTAGCGCCGGTCGGCGACGCCCGGCAGGAGGCGTTCGACCGCTTCGCCCAAAACTCTGTCGGCAAACAATTCCAGGCCGAGATCATGTCTTGCCTGGACGATGGCTCGTTTGTGCTGGAGCTCGCCGATACCACGGTGCGCCTGAGCCTGCCGGGCCGCGCGCAGGTTGGAGACAAGCTCAACCTCACATTGATCGCAGCCCAGCCGCGCCCTACTTTCCTGCTGGACGCGCCCGCCGCAAATGCGGATGAAAATACCTCGCTGAGCACGACCGGACGCCTGATTGACAACGTGCTGCGCGCAGCCCGGCAAGAAGGCGCGCCCGCCGCACTCATCGGGAAAACGCCGGTCGTTCCCTCACCATCCGCCACCAGCACCCAGGTTGCATCGGCGCTCAAGGATACGCTCACATTCAGCGGCTTGTTTTACGAATCGCATGTAGAGCAATGGGCGAGCGGCGAGCGTCCGCTTGCCGAATTGCTGCGCGAGCCGCAGGCGAAGAACGGTAATGCACTGCTGTTTGCATCCGCGCCGGGCGTTCCTCCAACTGTCGCAACGGGCGCCCCGGCACCGACTCCAGCCGCGCACCATGCATTGACTAGCGCCTCAAAGCAGGATGTGAGCCCGGAAGCAATCGAAACCAGTACTACGCCTCGCCTTCCCGAACTGGCGCGCCCGGTTGCACCGGCTACCGCTAATGGTGTGGTGGACGACAGCGCGGCACTGACGTCGTCAACCACCACAACCGTATTGGCCGACAGCGCAGGACCGGCGGGGACGACTGCCCGGGCCGAGACATTGAACAGTGAATCGGTGCGCATGATCAGCCTGCAACTCGACACGCTGGAACAACAGCGGGTGGTATGGCAGGGCGAACTGTGGCCCGGCCAGAAGATGGAGTGGGAAGTCACGAAGGATGCTCCCCACAGGCAGGTCCCCGACGCCGAACGATCCTGGCAAAGCGTGGTTCGGTTCGAACTGCCGACGCTGGGCGCGGTCGCCGCCAGCATCCGCCTGACGAATGGCCGGCTGCAGGTCCAGGTGCGCGCTGCGGATGAAAACACCGCCTCTTTGTTACGCGCGAATGGCGACCAACTGGCGACAGCGCTGGATGCGGCCGGCTCACCGCTGGACCAGTTGACGGTGAGAAGGGACGAGTCGGTGTAACATGCGCCCGCCTCGACCGAAAAACGCCATCGCCCTCGCCTATCACGGCGGCGATACCGCGCCAACCGTCGTGGCCAAGGGCCGCGGCCTGGTTGCCGAGCAAATCATCGCGCGCGCGCAAGAGCATGGCGTGTTTGTGCATCAATCGAAGGAGCTGGTCGCGCTGCTGATGCAGGTGGAACTGGATGACGAGATTCCGCCGGCGCTCTATCGCGCGGTTGCCGAACTGCTGGCGTGGCTACACCATCTCGAAGCAGCACATCCTGAAGGCCACAAGTTATGATAAGGTGCTGCGTTCAGCCCCGCCGTAGAATGATCCCGCCCAAGAACCGCCATGACTTTTGATACCAATGACGACCCGGAAGGACTGAGTCGCTACAAGATTCACGCACGCCGTGAAATTATCAATTTGCTACGCAATATCCGGCAGCGTAACCGGCTCGTGCGCATGCAGGCGAACCGCGGTGTGGATTCGGTAGTCACTTCCATTCTCGACGTCGACGAATCCAACGGTGTCGTCATCATCGATTGCGCACCCGGCCAGACCACCAATGAGCGCCTGCTGCGCAGCGACGATATCTCATTCGAAGCCGTGCTCGACAATATCCGGATCCTGTTTTCGGCATTGAAGCTTGAAAGCTGTGATCATGAGGGCCGCGCCGCACTCTCCTTCGAGATTCCGGGCAGCGTAATCCGCCTGCAGCGCCGCGAGTTTTATCGCGTTCCGACGCCGGTAACAACGCCGGTCAAATGCACGATTCCCGTTCCCGGCGAAACCGGCAAGCCTGTCACGGCCGTCGTACTGTCATTAATGAATGTAAGTGCCGGCGGCATCTCCGTCACTGACGAGACGAAACAGATAAGCCCCGATTTCAGCGCCGATCTTCCGAACTGCCGCATTGAATTGCCCGGGAGTCCGGTGACTGTGACGCTGCGGCTCAGGAATTCGCAGGACCTTTCTCTGAGCAATGGCAAGAGCGTACGCCGCCTCGGGTTCATGTTCGTGAATCCGTCCGCCGCTATCGAGGCTTTGATCCAGCGATACATTACGACGCTGGAGCGGGAACAGAATGCGCGGAAGACGGGTATGGGGCGATCACGCCCCCTCGGTAGACCGTAGGTTGTAGCGTGATAGGTCGGACGCCACGAAATCCATGACAAAAGGGCTGGACCTCAAAGATCCGGCCCTTTTGTTTTTGAATCGACCGCTGCCGGCTCAGAACTCTTCCCACTCATCTTTCGCAGATGCCGCAGGCGCTGGCTTCTTGCGCACCGGCGCAGCAAGCGCCACGTTGGCAGGCTGTGGTTTCGACCCCTGAGCCGAAACACTCTTCTTCACCGGCGCAACCTTAACCGAGGCAGCTGCCACCGCCGTACTCCTGTGCGCGGCAATCCGAAACGTACCCACCAATTGCGCCAGCTTGGCAGCCTGCTCCTGCATGGATTCAGCCGCAGCACTTGCCTCTTCCACCAGCGCGGCATTCTGCTGCGTCACCTGGTCCATCTGTCCGATCGCTTGATTCACCTGTTCGATGCCCGAGCTTTGTTCCTGGCTGGCAGCCATGATCTCGGCCATGATGTCAGTTACGCGTTTAACACTGTCGACAATCTCGTTCATCGTCGTACCCGCTTCGCCGACCAGCTTGCTGCCGGTGTCCACTTTTTCCACCGAGTCGTCGATCAGGGTCTTGATCTCTTTGGCTGCTGCCGCCGAGCGCTGCGCCAGGTTGCGCACTTCGCTGGCCACCACCGCAAAGCCACGGCCCTGTTCGCCGGCGCGGGCGGCTTCCACCGCCGCATTCAATGCGAGGATGTTGGTCTGGAATGCGATGCCGTCGATGACGCTGATGATGTCGACGATCTTTTGCGACGATGCATTGATCGAACCCATGGTCTCAACCACCCGACTCACCACCGTGCCTCCCTTTACAGCGACGTCGGAAGCAGTGACTGCGAGCTGATTGGCCTGGCGCGCATTATCGGCATTCTGCTTCACCGTGGAAGTCAGTTCCTCCATTGACGATGCGGTTTCTTCCAGCGAACTGGCTTGTTGTTCTGTACGGGAGGATAAGTCGAGATTGCCCGATGCGATTTCGCTCGATGCGGTCGCAATGGTGTCGGTGCCGCTGCGCACTTCACTGACCATGCTCACCAGGCTTTCGTTCATGTCTTTCATGGCCTGCAACAGTTGGCCGGTTTCGTCCTTGCTGGTCACTTCGATATGGCTAGTCAGGTCGCCGCCTGCAACGGTGCGCGCGATTTCCACCGACTTGCGCAGAGGACGGGTGATGCCGACCGTTAGAACCCGGGCGCTGGCAGCGCCAAAAACCAGTACGAACAAGCCAAGCGCAATCAGCAGGGTGCGGCTGGATGCAGAAATGGCGTCGATGCCGCGGGAGGTGGCGTCGATATTTGCGCGCTGCATATCGAGCAGCTTTTGTATCACTTCCTGGTAGTTTTTCGCCGCAGGAAGGAAAGTCTGCTTGAGCAAACGGTCAGCCTCCTCCAGGTTCCCCTCCGCTTTCGCTTTGGTGGTGTCATCGCGCGTCGAGAGATACAACCTGCGCTTCTCCTGGATTTCCACCCACAACTTCTTTTCGTCGGGAGTCGACAGCAACGGTTCTATCTTCTTCTGCAACTCTGCAGCGCCCTTGGTTGATGCCGCGGTGTCCTCCGCAAAGAATGGTCCGAGTGAAGGATCGGAACTCTTGGCGATGGCGCTCGTGCGGCGCACGCCGGTATAGACGTTGCGATACCAGTCGCTGATAAGTCTCTCTTTGGCCAGCGGGTCCTGCGTGAGGTCATGCGTCGCCTGGGCAACCGTTTGCAAACGCCAGATCCCGATAGCCGTCATCAGCATGGTCAACATCAACACCACGGAAAAACCAATACCCAGGCGTACGCCAATTTTCAAATTCTTCATTCTCCCTGCTTCCTTTACTCAGACCTGATTAATCATTTCAAGTATCAAGAGCCCGTGTAACTGCGGGCATCGTTGGCGAGACAGTTTTGGCGTAATCCGAACACCGTATCTGTTGTCGGTGTTTGTCCTACCTGAACGCAAATCTCCCTTACAAAGTGGAGGACTAGCGTCCACCGCAGGCGGGTCTGGCTACTGTGGTTGTAGGCGCTTTGCATTTCCATCCTTGTCGGGCTGATGTATATTGCGCTGCCAAGCCAGCCCCTGCCTCACCCGCCCAATCAAAGAAATCAGACGTCATGAAGGAGTCGAAGTTGCAGTCGCTGTCATTGTCACTAAACGAGAAAAGCGGTGAACTGCGCGCGCAGTTCGATCCAGCGAACGGCATGCCCGCACCCGATGCGACCCTGTTCAGGCAGGCACTGAGCGACCAGGGCTGGAGCGACTTCCATCTCGATGAAAAGGCGATTGAGGTTTTCATCAACAACTGCCGCAAAACCGACCAGCCATTGGAGAGCGTCGTCGGCATTCGGCGCAACGGCGAATTCAGCATCACCCTCGACGATGACCTGATGTCGGCCTGGCTTACGCTGTCGCCGGCCCAGGGCGGCCAGCCTGTCACCTCCGCAAGGCTCGATGAAGCATTGCGAACCGAAGGCGTCATACACGGAATATTGCGCGAAGAGATCGAAGCTGCGCTGGCTGCCGGTCACTGCGAACACATAGCCATTGCTCGCGGCGAACCGGCCCAGGAGGGAGAGCCTACCCGCTTCGAGAGCCTGTTCGACAAGGAAAAAGCATCATCCGGGAAGGAGGACCTTGAGCGCATCAGGTATGCCGACCTCTGCCATATCCTGGTTGTTAAAACGGGTGACCATCTGATGCGTCGCCTGCCTCCGGTGGCGGGCACCAAAGGATTCAACATCAAGGGACATCCCCTGCTCGCGAGGCCGACGCCCGACATCCCGTTTCGCACCGACCTCAAAGGTGCAGCGCGCGACAAGGAAGACCCTGACCTGCTGATCGCCATTGCGGGAGGCCAGCCTGTTTCGCTCGGCAACGGTGTGATGGTCAATTCAGTGATTGATGTCGCCGATGTCGACCTTGGCACGGGGAGCATCGAATTCGAAGGAACCCTGCGCGTCGGCGGCGATGTCAAGGCGGGCATGCGCATCAAGGTCACGGGCGACGTGGTGGTCAATGGGACAGTGGAAGCAGCCGAGATCACCGCCGGCGGCAATGTAGCCGTCCGCGGCGGCATCGTCGGCCATCCCGATCCGCGGCCGGGCTCCCACGGGTTGCCGGAAACCACCGCCAGGATTTTTTGCGAAGGTTCGGTGCAGGCGCTATTCATAGAGAGCGCCCATATAGAGGCCGGCAAATCGATCATCGTCGACCGCAGTGCGCGCCAGTGTGAACTGATGGCGCGCGAGGAAATCGTCGTCGGCAAAGCCAGGACCGGCCACATCACCGGCGGCCGCACGCAAGCCACATTACGAATTGCGACCGGCAGCCTCGGTTCTTCCACCGGGACGAAAACCTTTCTGCAGGTGGGGCTCGATCCCTACCTGGAAAAGCAGATCGGAGAAAAAGAGCTGGAGCTCAAGCGCAAGGTGAATGAAGTCGACCGCGTCATCAAGCTGCTCGCTTATTTCCGGCAAAACCCGCAAAAGGGCGCCGGAGGCCTCGCCGAGAAAGTGGAAGGCACGCGCCGCATGGTCGTCGCCGCCATCGATGACCTCACCGAAGAACTGAAAGTGCTGCGCGAAAAGATGGAGCTGAGCGTACACGGCTGCGTGGAAGCCCGCGGCGAGATTTACTACGGGGTGGAAGTACGGATTGCGAACCAGATCTGGCATGCGCCGGATGATATCGGTGCGGCTCGCATACAGATGGAAGGTGGCAGGATCGCGGTGGACCGGTCGGGGCGTTAGTCGGATACTGCTGTCGCACGCGCTGGGGCTTTCTAGTCCTTCCCCCTGGCAGGGCGAAGGAGCAACAGCGCGTGGCTACGCGACGAGCCGGCCGCGTTATGAGATTTCCATCTACACCTGCATATTCATAATATCCTGATAAGCCGAAACCACCTTGTTCCGCACCTGCACGGTGGCCTGGAACGAGATGCTCGCTTTCTGCATAGAGATCATTACATCCGACAGGTTGACGCTGTCGTCGCCCGCCGCAAAACGCTGGTTCAGCGCGGTCGCCTGGTTCTGGGCACTACTGACCTGATCCAGCGACGCCTTCAACGCGTCGGCAAAATCGACCTTGCCCGCGACCTTCTCGGTCTGGACCGGGCCGACGCCACCCTCGGGACGCATGGCCGCGGCCCTGAGCTGGGAGATCATTCCCTCGATACGGCTGGCGTCAAAAATTCCTGTTTTCATACTCTCATCCCTTATGGACCTGCCACCCCGACACGTTAGCACCTCCGATGCCTTCGCTCGGCCTGATAAACAGCCCAAATATCGCTTTATTCGAACGATTGAAATCCGGCGCTGCAACGACAATCCGTACCAAGGAAATTTCTACGAACACGCAGGACCCAAGTGAAAAGCAAAGACATCATGTTCAATCGCGCCACATTCGGAGCCACACCATGGCAGCATTAATGGAAGGCGAGGCAGCCGCCCCTTCCACCTCCCGCAATCTGGTGCAGTATGCGAAGACGCCCAACGGCCGCAACATGCTGCTCATGGTGGGCGGGGCGGCGATCGCCGCGGTGATTGCCGGCTCATGGATGTGGAGCAAGAAGCCCGAATACCGGGTGCTGTTTTCGAATTTCTCCGACCGCGACGGCGGCGCCATCGTCGCATCACTGCAACAGTTGAACGTGCCGTACCAGTTTGCCGAAGGCGGCGGCGCGATCCTGGTGCCGGCGGACAAAGTGCATGACGCGCGCCTGAAGCTGGCGTCGCAAGGCTTGCCGAAAGGCGGCAATGTAGGCTTCGAGCTGATGGAAAACCAGAAGCTCGGCGTGTCGCAATTTCTCGAACAGGTGAACTTCCAACGCGCGCTCGAAGGCGAACTGGCGAAGTCAATCCAGTCTCTCGGAAGCATTCAGGCTGCCCGCGTCCACCTCGCGCTGCCGAAGAACTCCGTGTTCGTGCGCGAACAACAGAAACCGACCGCGTCGGTGTTGTTGAACCTGCACCCCGGCCGTTCGCTCGATCCGCAGCAAGTGCAGGCCATCGTTCACCTCGTCGCCAGCAGCGTCCCCAACCTGCCGGTAAAAAATGTCACCGTGGTCGACCAGAACGGCGACCTGTTGTCTGAACAGTCCAAATCGCCCGGCGCAAAGGGATTGGATGCGACCCAGCTGAAGTATGTGCACGAACTGCAGCAGAGCATCGTGCGTCGCGTCGAGTCGATCGTCAAACCTATCGTCGGCGAAAACAATGTGCGCGCGGAAGCAACCGCCGATGTCGATTTCTCGACCAGCGAGCAAGCCGCGGAAATGTACAAGCCGAACCAGGGCGAGAACCCGGCGGCAGTCCGCAGCCAGCACAGCAGCGAAGCACAGAACGGCGGCAACACCGCTTCCGGCGTACCGGGCGCGTTGAGCAACCAGCCACCGGCGCCGGCGACCGCACCGCTGACCCAGGCCGCAAATGGGGCTCCGGTCACGCCAGGTCCGACCGGTAACGCCCAGCGCGACAGCACCGTCAATTACGAGGTGGATAAAACCGTTCGTTACGTGCAGCAGCCTATGGGTGGCATCAAGCGCCTGACGGTTGCGGTAGTCGTCAACCATAAGCGCGTGATCGACAAGACCGGCAAGGCCACCTACCGGCCGCTGACCGATGCGGAAAAAACCGAGATCACCAACCTCGTCAGGGAAGCGATGGGCTTCAGCGCCGAGCGCGGCGACAGCGTCAATGTGGTGAACAGCCCGTTTGCCGATCTCGAGCAGATAGTCGAGCCGGCAGTACCGCTCTGGAAGCAGCCGGAAATGTGGGAGCTCGGCAAGGAAGCCGGCAGGTATCTGTTGATTGCCCTGGTGCTGATGTTCCTCTATTTCAAGGTGGTCAAGCCGCTGTTGAAGGGCCTGAACAAAAAAGACGAAGAAGAAAAACTCGCGGCGCTCGAGGCGCCTGTACTGGATGCCGACGGCAATCCAGTTTTGAAAGCGGCTGAGGATGAAGACGGCGCCGTGGTCACCCTGAGTGACGAGACGGAGCCGATGGGGCCGGGCGTCGGCAAGTATCAGCTGAGCCTGGACCAGGCCAAGAGACTGGCGATAGAGAATCCGAGGGTGGTGGCGAACGTGATTAAGGAATGGGTAGCTGAATGAGCGATGCAGGAGTCCAAAAAGCAGCGATCCTGATGCTCGCGCTGGGCGAGGAAGAAGCTGTGGAAGTGATGAAGTATCTCGGCCCGCGCGAGGTGCAAAAACTCGGTCAGGCGATGTCGGCTTTGAAGTCGATCGGCGCAGAGGAATTGCAGGAAGTGCTGGACGATTTCCGGGCGCGGACCCGGTCCAATACATCGCTCGGCCTCGACTCGGATGACTACATCCGCAACGTCCTGACCAAGGCGCTGGGCGATGACAAGGCCACTTCCCTGCTCAACCGTATCCTCGGCGCACGTGAGGCCCGCGGCATCGAAAGCCTGAAGTGGATGGACGCGCAATCGGTGGCGGAACTGATTCGCAATGAGCACCCGCAGATTATCGCGACCATCATGGTGCACCTCGAGCGCTATCATGCACGCGAGGTGCTCGACCACTTTACCGAGCGCCTGCGCAACGACGTGATGCTGCGTATTGCGACGCTCGATGGTGTGCAGCCGGCCGCGTTGCGTGAACTGAACGATGTGCTGACCAAGCTGTTGACCGGCAATGAAAGCCTGAAGAAGAAACCGATGGGTGGCATCCGCACCGCGGCCGAAATCCTCAACTTCTTCAGCGGCGAAAACGAACAATCGGCCATGGAGTCGCTGAAGAACCACGATCCGGAAATGGCTCAGGCCATCATGGACGAGATGTTCGTGTTCGAGAACATCATGGATATCGACGATCGAGGCGTCCAGGTCATCCTGCGCGAAATCCAGTCGGAGTCGCTGATCATCGCGTTGAAAGGCGCCAGCGAAGGCTTGCGCAACAAGATCTTCAAGAACATGTCGCAGCGCGCCGCCGAGATGATGAAGGAAGACCTCGAATCGAAGGGGCCGGTACGTTTGTCGGAAGTCGAGGAAAAGCAGAAGGAAATTCTGCAGGTCATTCGGCGACTCGCGGACGAAGGCCAGGTCACGATCGGTGGCAAGGGCGAGGATACTTTTGTGTAGTCGCGCAACCGGATATTTAGCCCCAACGGATCACGACCCCAACCATGTCTAATCTATTCACCAAAGAAAACCTCACCGCCTACGAGCGCTGGGAACTCCCCTCGTTCGGCGACAATCGGGCGAGCGCAGTTCAGGAACGAGCCGAAACCGCCGCAAGGACAGCCGAACAATTGGCCGGGCACGAAGCCGCGCGAAAAGTCGAGGAACACCAACGTGCGCTCGAAGCGGAACGTCTTGCCGCCTACAACGCCGGCCTGGAAGAAGGCCGCGTCGCCGGGATGGAACAGGGTAAGGTTGCAGGCTTTGAACAAGGCCATGCCGATGGATTAACCCAGGGCCGTGCTGAAGCGGTGGAAGAAAAGGCCCGGCTCGCGCAGATTACGCAAACCTTCGGCGACGAAGTCACGCAAGCCGGCGAACGGATCGCCGTCGATGTGCTGAACCTCGCGCTCGACGTGTCGAAGGCCATGCTGAAAACCGCACTCAACCTGCGTCCCGAACTGGTCATCCCGATCGTCGCGGAAGCAATCCGCTACCTGCCGACCGTGCAGCAGCCTGCCCTGTTGACCCTGCACCCCGACGACGCGAAGCTGGTCGAGGGACAGTTGGGCAACAAACTCTCCAAAGCCGGCTGGCGCGTGGTCGAGGATGCACAAATGGAACGAGGCGGATGCCGTGTCGAAACCGCCAGCAACCAGATCGATGCCACGACCGGCAGCCGCTGGCAGCGCATCGCCGCGGCGCTCGGAAACAACGCGGACTGGCTCGCTCCATGACAACTGCAACGCCGTATAGCGAGCGCTGGCAGGCCTACCTGCGCGATTGCAGCGCCCTGCTCTCGATTGCCGAACCGATGCAGGTATCGGGACGGGTCACGCGCGTCACCGGCCTGGTGATGGAAGCGGTCGGACTGAAACTGCCGATCGGCAGCGCTGTCACGGTTCCCCTTTCAAATGGCACCCACATCGAAGCGGAAGTGGTCGGCTTCGATGGCGAGCGCCTGTTTCTGATGCCACAAAGCGATGTGGAAGGCGTATTGCCCGGATCCCGCGTGTTCCCGGTTGAAGTAGTACAGACCCTGCCCCGCCCCGGCGCGGTCAATCATCCGCGCCGTCGCGCCAGCGACCGCGCCAAGCATCTGCCGGTCGGCAGCGAAATGCTCGGCCGTGTGGTCGACGCGGCGGGGCGTCCACTCGACGGCCTCGGTCCACTCGGCACGACGCATAGCGCACCGCTTAATGTGCGCGCCGCCAACCCGCTGACACGCGCACCGATCGAAGACATACTTGATGTCGGCGTGCGTGCGATCAACAGCTTGTTGACCGTCGGACGCGGACAACGCATGGGCTTGTTCGCCGGCTCAGGTGTGGGCAAATCCGTGTTGCTCGGCATGATGGCGCGCTATACCAAAGCCGACCTCATTGTTGTTGGCCTGATCGGCGAACGGGGCCGCGAGGTCAAGGAATTCATTGAACAGATTCTTGGTGCGGAAGGACTGGCGCGCTCGGTCGTCGTTGCGGCGCCGGCCGATACATCGCCGCTGATGCGGCTGCAAGGCACCGCATACGCAACCTCGATCGCCGAACATTTTCGCGACCAGGGCAAGGATGTGCTGCTGATCATGGATTCGCTGACCCGTTATGCGATGGCGCAGCGCGAAATCGCACTCGCAATCGGCGAACCGCCGGCGACCAAGGGCTACCCGCCATCGGTGTTCGCCAAATTGCCAGCGCTCGTCGAGCGCGCCGGCAACGGCAAGGACGGCGGCGGTTCGATCACCGCGTTTTACACCGTGCTGACCGAGGGCGACGACCAACAGGATCCGATCGCCGATGCCGCCCGCGCGATTCTCGACGGGCATATCGTATTGAATCGACAACTGGCCGAAGCCGGTCACTACCCTGCCATCGACATCGAGCAATCGATCAGCCGCGCGATGCACAGCATCACTACCCCCGAACATCAGCAGTTGTCGCGCCGCCTGAAAAAGCTGACCGCCAGCTACCAGCGCAGCCGCGACCTGATCAGCGTCGGCGCCTACAGTTCCGGGTCCGATCCGGTGCTGGACGAAGCAATCGCGCGGCACACCAATATCGAGTCATTTTTACAGCAAGGCATCACTGAACAGGCCGGTCTTCAGGAGAGTTTGGGGCAACTTACCGCTCTGTTCCAGTGATTGACCACGCGCCGCCAAAAATATAATCGCCGTTATGGCGACATCCTCCGCACTCGAAACCCTGATCGAACTGGCAACAAAATCGACCGACGAAGCCGCCAAGCGGCTGGGACGGGCGATCAAGGCCGGCGACGACGCCCAGCAAAAGCTCACCTTGCTCATTCAGTACCGCGACGACTATGCGGCGCGCCTGCAAACCACGATGATGTCCGGCTTCACCACAACCAGCTATCGCAATTTCCAGTTCTTCCTCGACAAGCTGGACGACGCAATCAAAGGGCAGCAGCAGGTTATCCAGACCGCGCAGCGACGTGTCAAAGACGAACGCAAGGCGTGGCAAGACAGCGAGCGCAAACGCATTTCCTACGACACGCTCGTAACGCGAGCGATGCGGGCACAGGAAGCCAAAGAGATGAAGCGCGAACAGAAACAAACCGATGAATTTGCGGCACGCAAGTTGAGCTACAGGTAAAACATGAACACACCGGCAATCTCGACCCTCCTCAATGGGATCCATGCATCGACCTCCGGCAGCCCGGCGGCGAAGCAATCCGGCACAACGTCCGACACGCAGTTCAACCAGATGCTGTCGCGCGGAATCGAGCAGCACCGCGCCCGGCAGGAGCCGACAAAGCCGGCCGCGAAAGAAAGCAGTCCGACGAAACCTGCCACGCAATCGGCCCAATCGCCTGCCAAAACAAGCAAGGCCGACTCGGGAGAAGAAGGCAAACCGGCCTCGGTGGACGAAACGGCAAGCGCCGCTGCCGCGGAAGACGCGCCGGCATCCGCAGCAGCAGTCGATCAAAGCAAAACCAGTTCTGCGTCCGGTGACAGCGAAGACGACGAAGCAGCATTCGCCGCAAGCTCGGACGAGTTGCTCGCGTTGGTCGCAAACCTGACTGCCGTGTTGCCCGCCAATGTCCCCATACAAGCGCCGGCTGCCGAGGTGGTGCAAGTTGACGCCGATGCCACTGATACAGGCAAGGCTGTTCTGCCGTCCGACGCGCAATCCGCCGTCGCCGGCATGGCAGCCCCCGTCGGCAAAGCCGACCTGACCGCAGATGCCGGTCTCACAGCTTTGCGCAACCGCGTCGCGTCCGATGCAACAGCGTCTGATACTGTAACGTCCGAAAAGCCCGGCACAAAACCCGAATTCGAGCTAGCCATGGCAGAGGCACAACCGAGGAATGCGAAAGTCACTGCGGACCCGGGGCCCGCCCTCGCCCGCTCCGCGCAAGCCGAGCTTGCCGCTGCCACTGCATCCGACGTGGATCCACTTGCGAAAGCAACGGTCGACACGCAGCCCGCAGCCGCACCGATCCCGTCGATCAATGTCGCGCCCCAGCCGCAAGTCTCGTTGCTGCAGGTACAGGCTGCAGCCGCTGCTGCGGCAGACAAAATCGCACCACGCGTCGGAAGCAACGGCTGGGACCAGGCAGTCGCACAGAAAGTGGTATGGATGGTCGCCGGCGAACAGCAAAGCGCTTCACTGACGCTCAATCCACCCGATCTCGGCCCGATGCAAGTGGTCCTCAGCGTCTCGAACAACGAAGCCACCGTCAGCTTCACCTCGGCCCAGCCGGAAGTTCGGCAGGCGCTGCAAGACGCCGTGCCGAAACTGCGTGAAATGCTCGGCGACGCCGGCATCCAGCTTGGCCAGGCGAATGTCAGCGCCGGCACGCCGAATAATCAGCAAGGCGGATTCAATGGCGGCCGGCAGGGTTCCCGTGGAGCCGGGCAGGACAATGAAGATTCCGCGGAAGCTCCGATGCATAACGTACGTAGTCAGACGATTACGGGTGGTGGTGGTGAAGGATTGGTAGATACGTTTGCATAGGACGACCCGCAGGTTCGGATTGCGGCATGCAGGAAAGCCTTCGGACGCACAAGGGTCCGAATGTTGGGATTGCATCCCAACCTACGCTACAGAGCTAAACGAGAAAACCGACCGGTGTTCCTCCTACAAAGGGAATACCCGAATATACCCCCTCTTCCTCCCTCTTTTCCCCGCATCCCACCCCACCCTTGAACCCGATAATGGCAGCACTCTCACAGTGCCGTACATAAGGATTTATTTCGATGGCAACCGCTCGCAAAGCACCCAATGCCGGCCAGGCCGATGCCGCACCGGCGAAATCCAACAAGATGCTTTTCATCATCCTCGGTCTCGTCGTGGTCCTGTTGATCGGAGGCGGAGCTGCCGCATTCTTCCTGCTTGGTTCCAAGGGACAGGCTGGCGAAACACATGCATCCAGGCCCGATCCCGAAAAGCCGCCTGTATTCATGACGCTCGAACCGTTCACCGTCAATCTGGCGATGGATGACGGCATGCAGCAGTTCCTGCAGATAGGCATGACGGTCCAGGTCGCCGACCAGGCGCAGTCGGACCTGATCAAACTCTATTTGCCCCAGGTGCGCAGCCGTCTGCTGCTGCTTTTAACCAGCAAGAAAGCTACCGAAATCCTGAGCGTGGAAGGCAAAACGCAGCTTGCGGGCGAAATCGTCAAACGACTGGAGGAGTCTTTCTCGGAGCATGGTCCGAAACCGGACGTGTCCGGCGTTTTCTTCACCTCATTCGTTGTGCAGTAACACATGGCCGAGAATTTCCTCTCCCAGGAAGAAGTCGATGCCCTGCTCAAGGGCGTCACCGGCGACCAGGACGACGATACGAGTGCACCTGAAGACAAATCAGGTGTGCGCCCCTACAACCTGGCGACCCAGGAACGTATTGTGCGCGGCCGGATGCCGACGCTCGAGATCATCAACGAACGTTTTGCGCGCCTGTTCCGCATCAGCCTGTTCAACTTCCTGCACCGCACCGCAGAAGTTTCGGTAGGTCCGGTGCGTGTTTCGAAGTACAGCGAATTCATACGCAACCTGGTGGTGCCGACCAACCTGAACCTGGTCCACATGAAGCCGTTGCGCGGCACCGCGCTGATTGTTTTCGATCCCAGCCTGGTGTTCCTGCTGGTCGACAACATGTTCGGCGGCGACGGCCGCTTCCATACGCGGGTCGAAGGCCGGGAATTCACGCTGACCGAGCAGCGCATCATCTCGCGCATCCTGAACATCGTATTCGAAACCTATTCCCAGTCGTGGGCGCCGGTCTACCCGATCGAGTTCGAGTACATCCGTTCGGAACTGAATACCCAGTTCGCGAACATCGCGACGCCGAATGAAGTGGTGGTCACCACCACCTTCACCATCGAGCTCGGCCCGGTAAGCGGCAAGCTGCATTTCTGCACGCCGTACTCGACCATGGAGCCGATCCGCGACATCCTCACCAGCAGCTTGCAGGGTGAGACGCTGGAGATGGACAAACGCTGGATCCGCTTGCTCAAGCAGCAGATCAAGACTGCCGAAGTGGAATTGGTCGCCAACATCGGTACGGCCAATGTCACCTTCGGCGACCTGATGGGCATGAAGGCCGGCGATGTCATTCCACTCAACGTGCCGGATCCCCTGATCGCAACGGTGGACAACGTGCCGGTGATGGAATGCAGTTACGGCAAGCTCAACGGGCAATATGCATTACGCATAGAAAAACTGATTTTCAGCGCAAACGAGTCCCTTCGGGGACACGAGTCACTGCGCAGACTGAAAGAAGCGGGATCGTTCGCCGAGGGCGCAGCACCGCAACAAAACAACGCAACGCAAGGAGATAGCAATGGCTGATGACCTGGATACGCAAATCGACGCAGAAGACCCATGGGGCGCGGCGCTCGCCGAGCAGGCACAAACCGAGGTAGCCGTAGCCGTAGCCGCAGCTGCAGCGCAGCCGGCGACGGCGACGGCGAGCTTCCAGGACTTTGGCGGAGCGACCGTAAAGTCCGGCACGCATAACGACATCGATTTCATCCTCGATATTCCGGTCCAGCTCACGGTTGAACTCGGTCGCACCAAGATCGCGATCAAGAACCTGCTGCAGCTGGCGCAAGGTTCGGTGGTCGAGCTCGACGGACTGGCCGGTGAACCGATGGACGTGCTGGTCAACGGCTGCCTGATCGCCCAGGGCGAAGTGGTGGTGGTCAACGACAAGTTCGGCATCCGCCTGACCGACATCATCAGTCCGTCGGAACGCATCAAAAAACTCAACAGGTAATTCAGCAAATGAGGTTGATCCACACTCTGGTCCTGCTGCTCTGTGCGGCGTCCGCGCATGCCGCCGAACCGGCCAGCCCGGCTTCCGTCGGCAGCCTGTTCCAGGTACTGCTGGGCCTGGTCGTGGTGCTCGGATGCATGGCAGGTGCGGCATGGATTCTGCGTCGCTTCGGACTGGCAAAGTCCACATCCGCGAGCGCAGTTAAAGTCGTCGGCGGCGTCAACGTCGGCACCCGTGAGCGGGTACTGGTGGTCGAAGTCGGCGACCAGTGGATCGTGGTCGGTGTCGCACCAGGACGTGTTAACGCACTGTCGACGATGCCGCGGCAGGAAGCAGTCACATTGCCGGAATCTGCAACACCCGTCGCAAAAAACTTCTCAGCCTGGCTGAAACAAACGATAGAAAAGCGCAATGCGCAGTAACCTTTCTCTACTCAAGGCAGCATTGCCGGTCGTGCTGCTCGGCCTGCCGGTGCTTGCGATCGCGCAGCAGGCGGGCTTGCCTGCCCTGACCAGCACCCCAGCGCCGGGCGGAGGCCAGACCTACTCCCTCAGCCTGCAAACGTTGGTGCTGATGACCGGCCTGTCATTCCTGCCCGCAGCATTGATGATGATGACCAGCTTTACGCGCATCATCATTGTGCTGTCGCTGCTGCGCCAGGCCCTGGGCACCCAGACTGCGCCGCCGAACCAGGTCATGATCGGCCTGGCGCTATTCCTGACATTCTTTGTGATGGGCCCGGTATTCGACAAGATCTATGTCGATGCCTACCAGCCCTTCTCGGAAAACAAAATCACGATGCAGCAGGCGATGGACAAAGGCGTGGCGCCGCTGAAGGCATTCATGGTCAAACAGACGCGCGAATCCGACCTGGCGCTGTATGTCAAGTTGTCGAACGGGCCTGCGCTGCAAGGACCGGAAGATGTACCGCTGCGCGTTCTGGTCCCCGCCTTCGTCACCAGCGAACTGAAGACTGCTTTCCAGATCAGCTTTGCGATCTTCATCCCGTTCCTGATCATCGATATGGTGGTCGCCAGTGTGTTGATGTCGATGGGTATGATGATGATGTCGCCCGCGATCGTATCGCTACCGTTCAAGCTGATGCTGTTCGTGCTGGTCGACGGCTGGCAGTTGCTGATCGGCTCCCTTGCGCAAAGCTTCTATCAATGAAAAGGATTAAGCAATGACCCCGGAAAGCGTCGTAGGCCTTGGGCGCCATGCAATGGAAGTGATGCTGATGGTGTCCGCGCCGCTCCTGATAGTGGCGCTCGGCATCGGCCTGATCGTCAGCATCTTCCAGGCCGCGACCCAGATTAATGAACAGACCTTGTCCTTCATTCCGAAGCTGGTCGGCGTATTCGTCACCCTGATCATCGCCGGACCGTGGATGCTGACCATCATGCTCGACTACATGCGCGAAGTGTTTGCAAGTATTCCGGGGATGGTTGGGTAACTGTTCTCGCTATTCCCCTGCCGCAGGCAGCTGGGGGATCACATCACCGGGCATCATGATTTCCCTCACCAGCGCCGAACTCCAAACCTGGATTGCTTCCCTCCTGTGGCCGCTGACGCGCATCCTGGGGCTGATCTCCGTCGCTCCCTTGTTCGGCAACGTCAGCGTGCCCGCGCGCATCAAGATCAGCCTCGGCATCATGCTGGCAATGATCATCGCCCCGACCGTCTCCGCCCTGCCCGCCATGGACCCGATGTCGCTTGCCGGCCTGCTGATCCTGCTCCAGCAATTCGTCATTGGTGTGGCAATGGGTTTTGCGATGCGCATCGTGTTCGCCGCCGTGGAACTGGCCGGCGATATCAGCAGCCTGACGATGGGCCTCGGCTTCGCCGTTTTTTACGACCCGCAGACACGCGCGCGATCGTCGTCGATCAGCCAGTTCATGGCCTTGATGATGATCCTGGTTTATCTCGCGACCAATATGCACCTGGTGCTGCTTTCCACCCTGGCGGAAAGCTTCACGTCGCTGCCGATATCGGCGGCGCCGCTTTCCGGTGAGGGCTTCCGGCAAATGGCCGACTGGGGCGGACGCATCTTCAGCGCCGGCCTGCAGTTGTCGCTTCCGGTCGTGGCTGCCCTGCTGCTTACCAACCTGGCGCTTGGCATTCTTACGCGTGCGGCGCCTCAGCTGAATCTGTTTGGCATCGGATTTCCGATCACCATCGGGCTGGGGTTCGTCATGATTGCGTTTTCGCTGCCGTATCTGGCGACGCCACTGGTGCGACTGCTGGAGGAAGGAATAGCTGCGATTCAGCAGATTACCTTGGCGATGGTGCCTAAGCCTCGATAACGCAGGTTGGGATGCAATCCCAACGTCACACCATACGCATGAGAGCCGTCGGTCGCCCGGAGGTCCGAATGTTGGGATTGCATCCCAACCTACTCCTGCTGCAAACGGTTTCGGTAAAAAAAACGGAGGCTCCGGCCTCCGTTAGCACAT
>JAQGMD010000009.1 GCA_028292565.1 Burkholderia sp.
ATGTCCTCGCCCAACAACCGGGGGCGATGCAACTACGCTATATGCAAACTTTGAGCAACATTGCCGGTGACAAGGCGTCGACTATCGTTTTCCCATTGCCGATGGAATTATTGGGTGGGATGACTGAATTGCGGCACGTGAGGGGACAAGAACAGAATTCAGTCTTATAAGAATCGATAGGCCATAACTTTTTCTTAAACCAGATTCTAGTTAGCGTTAAAGTGAATTCCAGAATTTAGTTGAGGCGCCCGGTCGGGCACCCCAACCGCCCTGCACTATTTGCTGGTTGAAGTACCGGATGACGACTTTTCGGCCGTCCCGGCATTTGCCGACGAAGACGTTTCAGTCGACGCGCCACCCGAGGATGACGATTTGTCAGGCGACGCGGCGCTTCCGCCGGACGATTTTTCATTCATTCCACTGCTCGCGCCCGACGATGACTCGGTCGACTTGCCGGCCTTCGCCATCGGCTGCTTGGCGGCGCGGCGTTTCTGCGATTTAGCGGTGCCGTCGGACTTGCGCTCGGCAGCCACGGCTGCGTTTTGTTGCTGCTGCGAAGAGAGTTCTTGCGCGCGTTGCTCGATTGCAGCGGCTTTGGATGGATCGGTGCTCTCTGTAATCTCGCCGGACGCTGCATTCTGCTGCGCAAATGCTGCGGAAGACAAAGTCAGCATCGAGGCAAACAGGGTCAAGGATAATTTGTTCATGGTTCTCTCCTTATGTGTACAGAAAGGGGTTGATGGTCGGCATCCTTACTCGTTTCGCGATGCCAGTGGACAGCGGTTATTGCCGCCGTGTGATGTCCCTACTGAAATAGGACTGCGCAAAGCAGTTTCAGTTTCGTTAATAATTAATACAAACTGTTACGCCGCTCGCCATTGCGGCGCACGTCCGGCCGCATTTCCTGTCACAGCTAGAAATGGTTATAGCGGAGCGAGCATGTCGAACAATGATCAGAAACTCGATTGCGTCATCGTCGGAGCGGGACCCGGCGGTCTGAGTGCGGCGATATACCTCGGGCGTTACCGCCGTAATATCAAAATCATCGACGCCGGCGCCAGCCGGGCAGCTCTCATCCCACTGTCACACAACTACCCGGGGTTTCCTGAGGGGATCAACGGCACCGAGTTGCTGGCGCGTATGCGTGTACAAGCACTGCACTACGGACAGCACGTAACGCCCGGCACAGTGCATCGAATAGAAAAACGGACCGACGGCGACTTTGTTTGCTTCTATGGAAATGAGGCGGTTCGAACCCGTACCGTGTTGCTGGCCACCGGCATGACGGATGTAGAGCCGGAAATGCCGGATGTGCGGGAGGCGATACGATGCGGATGCATCCGTTACTGCCCTATATGCGACGGCTACGAGGCGATCGGCAAAAAGGTCGGCATCATCGGGTCGGGTAGCAGGGCTGTCAGTGAAGCGCTTTTCATCAGGCACTTTACGGACGACCTGACGCTGCTGACACAAGGAAAGACGCTCGGCCTGTCCGACCATGATCGGGCCACACTGCAGCAGGTGAACATCAAGGTGATCGATGAGCCGATCTCCGAAGTCACTCTCGACGGGACACGGATCGACGCGGTGCGCATGTTCAGCGGCACGGTGCTTGTCTTTGACGCCTTGTATTCGATGCTGGGCGTCGAGGTGAAATCCGACCTGGCTCGCGAACTGGGCGCCGAATGCGACGAAGATGGCAACCTGCTCGTGGATGCGCATCTGCGGACCTCCGTCCCGGGACTTTACGCTGCGGGCGACGTGGTCAGTGGCTTGAATCAGATCAGCGTGGCTACCGGGCATGCGGCCATTGCATCGACTGCGATACATAACAGCCTCGGGTCTGTCAGTGCAGCTTGATCCGCGGCGCTTTTAAGCATCCGGCGCATCACGAAGAGTCCAACGTCCTATGCATTCAGAATCCAATTTTGCGTTTATGGGCGTCAGTCCGTATGCGGATATCCTCCGGACGCAGCGCAGACCGTCCGTCCGCCACGGCAAAACCCAGCGCGTCCAGCAGGATTTTCCGCATTTCTCGCGGCGACACATCGGACAACTTGTCGAGCACGCTTGACGGTAGTTCGGTTTCGAGGTTCTGCAGTTTCAGCTCGCGTAACAGGCCGAGATAGATACGTCGCGCGATGCCGGCGGCTTGTTCTGGCGTTGGCGCCGGCACTTCATAGACAGCCATGCGGCTTAGTAATGCGGACGGAATCCCTTCCAGGCTATTGGCGGTCAGCACCCAGAAAACCTGGCTGGCGTCGAGGTCGACGTCGATGAATTCGTCGTGAAATGCGCGCGATGTTTCCGGTTCGAGCAGTTGGTAAAGTGCTGCCATCGGGTCGGATTGGGTGGATCCGGTTGCTTTCTCCACCTCGTCGAGCAAAACCACCGGATTCGCGTACTGTCCTCGCACCAACCGTTCGGCAACCTTGCCGCATTTGGCCCCCTTCCAGGTGGACGAACTGCCGGTAATGACGAAACCGGCGGAGAGTGCGTTCATGCCGATGAACTCGAATTCGGTACCGAGCACAGATGCGAGGCGCTTGCCGAAGTGTGTTTTACCTACGCCGGGGTCGCCGAGCAAAAGGACCGGCATGACGTTGAAACTAGCGCCTCCGGCGAGCGCGAGTCCGAGGTAGCGCGACATGTCGTCCAGTACCTCGGTGAAGTTGGGACAATCTTCATACAGTGGATCCAGCGCGCTGGAAGACGAAGGCGTGGTGACAAAGCGTTCCGCGCCCAGCGCCAGCATGTTTTCGTAAAACGCTTCCAGCTCCACTGACTTCAGCGCACGCGCCCGTTCCTGCGCGGTCTCTACTTCCCTCATGTCGTAAATCGGATGAGAGCGGGCGATAGTAATCGTCATACGAACTCCTGTATCCATGCCCTCTTGCCTCCGCCGGCAGAGAAGGCAACCACAAACCGTACATCATTTATACAGCAAAATTTTCGGAGATTCCTGTTCCGTGCGACAAAGGTTGTTTTGGATTAACTGCATCGCCAGCTGAGCGGCCCGGAGGCTTTTTCACGATTTTGTAATTCGTGCGTGCAGATCAAACGTAACACACGATACAGGGAACGTAACGTGTAACGCACTTGTCTTAGTTGCAGTGCGGGCGATGTAAACGTATGGATAAACCTACGATACAGACAGCTGTGTGGCATGCCGCAGACCAACTGTTTGCCGCTGGCGTTCGTCCTACCGTGGCCAACATTCGTGAGATCACCAAACGTGGCAGTGCAGGCACCATCAATGAGGCGCTCAAGGAGTGGTGGCGAGACCTCTCAGCCCGCGTCCGTACGCAGAACCATCGGCCGGATGTGCCGGAACCGGTGGCCCATGCGATGGCCCAACTATGGGCCACCTCCCTGGACCGTGCCGAACATTCGTTGCTCGTGCACAAAGAAGATGCCGATCGACAAGTTAAGGAAGCCCACGCGTTGCAGTTGTCAGCCGACCAGTCGCGCGAGGAATCCGAACGCCGTTGTCGTGCGCTTGAGGAAGAGCTCGCCCAGATCCGTCTGTCCACTGCGGAACTCCAACGTGCTCTGGCGGCCGAAACAGCTCTGCGTAACGAGTCGCTATCGCGCATCAAATCCATCCGTGAGGAAGCAGCCAATGCAATCGCCGAGATGCATGCATCTCTTGTGCGCATGGAAAAACAAAGCGAGTTGGAGAAGGAGCATTATCAGGAAATGCAGCGTAACCTGACAGCGCAGGCTGATGAGAGCAAACTGATGCGACAGCAGGCGGAGAAGCGGCTGGCCGACCTTCAGGTTGACGCCGCGCGGATGGAGCAGTCCTATCGTAGCGAGCTTTTCGATCATAAGGAGCGCTGCGCCAGGCAGCTGGAACGTTGCGCATTGCTTGAACAAAGAATCAGCGCACTGGAGCTTGAGCTGAATCAAGCTACGGAAAAAATGCACGGGTTAATCAGCGAGAACACCATGCTCAGCAGCTTGTCACCGCGTGCGATAGTCGGTGCGGGAATCACTCCTCGCTTGAGGACGTCTCGCGCAAAAAAGCGTCGGTTTTAGGAGACCCGGAGTGACTCCCCTCTTCCATAGGCACCGCTGGCACGTACGCACGACCCACCTGCTTGCACGCATCTTGCTATCTCACGTTATTGGACCGGCGACAGCACGGGTTCGCGTGCGAGCACCATTTTCTCCACGAGATGATTTTCTTGATCGTTCTCATCGTTCGGTTTTTTTGGAGCGCCCTATACTTAAATTGAGAGCGAGAGAAACGTAAAGCAGTTTCGAATGTCCATGAGTTATGCCAGACCTATTACGGGGAGCACATCGATGATTAACCAGGGCGAACGCAATCATACTGAACAGCAAGAAAATTTCTTGAAAAGTCTGGTGGCCTTCACCAAAAACCATCGGGCCGTTTATTGGACCGGACCTCTCTCTCAATTTCTCGAAGAGATCCTTCCGGGCGATCCGCAGGGTGCGGCGCGCAGTTCACATCAATACATGTGGGACATGATCCGGTGGATGGGCGGTGAAGACGAGGCCGGCAATTTCCGCTGCAAACTGTTCGACCAGGAACTCTTTGGCATCGATGAGGCGATCGACCGTGTCGTCGACTATTTCAAGGCGGCGGCAGCCGGGTCCGAAGTCGGCCGGCGCCTGCTGTTACTGCTGGGCCCTCCATCAGGCGGAAAATCGACGCTGGTGATCCTGCTCAAGCGCGGCCTCGAGGAATACAGCTTTACCGACGCCGGTGCGATCTATGCAATCCAGGGCTGCCCGGTACACGAGTCTCCCCTGCACCTGGTGCCGCATTCATTGCGGCCGACCTTCCGCGAGACCTATGGCGTGGAAATCACCGGCGAGGTATGCCCGCATTGCCGCACCCGGTTGGAAATGCAATACGACGGCGACTTCATGAAGATGCCGGTTGAGCGCATCTTTATTTCGGAAGCCGGACGTGTCGGCATCGGCACTTATGCGCCGCATGATCCGACTACCGCCGACCTGGCCGACCTGGTGGGTTCGGTAGACCTGTCGAAGGTGGCGGAGTATGGCGATGAAGGCGATCCGCGTGCATGGTCGTGGTCCGGCGCGGTCTACGCCGCCAGCCGCGGCATGCTGGAGATGATCGAGATCCTGAAGGTCAAACGCGAATTCCTCTACCTGCTCCTGACCCTGACACAGGAAAAGAATGTGAAGGTATCGCGCTTCCCGTTGATCTATCTCGACGAGACCATCCTTGCGCACACCAACCTCGCCGAGTTTCGCCGCTTCCTGCAGGAGAGCGAGAATGAAGCGCTGCTGGATCGCATGGTCATCATCCAGGTGCCGTACACGCTGAATTACAAGGATGAAGCGCGGATTTACAAAAAGCTGATTTCCTCCGCTGCGCCGGCTTTCCGCGAGGTGCATCTCGACCCGCATGTGCTGCACGCTGCCGCAGTCTTCGCGATCCTCACCCGGCTCAACGAAGGCGAGGAAAAGGATCTTGAGCTGAGCAAAAAAGTGCGGCTGTATGGGAACGAAGAAGTGGAAGGCTACGCGCACGCCGACGTAGAACGGATGAAGCAAAAGGTGCCGGATGAAGGACTGGCGGGTATCTCGCCGCGCTTCGTCATTAATGCGCTGTCGAACGCAATCATCCAGTCCAATGTCAAAAGCCTGACCACCATGGATGTCCTGCTGGCCATCAAGGACGCAATCGAATCCGATGCGCGCATCGACCCGAAGAAAAAGCGCAAGTGGGTCGATTACCTGGTGCTGGCCCGCAAGGACTTCTACAACCGCTGGGTGAAGGAAGACGTGCACAAGGCACTGTTCGTATCGTTCGAACAGGAAGCACAGGACCTGCTAGACAAGTATCTGGATGAGGTCGAAGCCATGCTGGACAACCGTCATATCAAGGATCCGATCACCAATGAGGAGCGCAAGCCCGACGAGCGCTTCCTGCGGGCGGTCGAAGAAAAAATCCATATCTCTGATTCGGGCAAGCAGTCGTTCCGCCAGGAAGTGGTCCGGAAAGCGATGGGCGCGTACAAGCGCGGCGAAAAATTCACGCTTGACAGCCATGCGCAACTCCACAACGCGGTACAGCAATACCTGTTCGAACAGCGACGCGATGTGCTTCGCCTGGTCAGTTCCACGACCCGGCCGGACGAGGAAGTCCGTCAAAAGATTTCGGTGGTCGAGAAGCGCCTGGTTGACGAGTATGGATACGACAGCCATAGCGCACGCGAGGCGCTGAATTATGTCACCACGCTGATGGCGCAGGAGTAGGTGCGAAAAACCGGCGTGGTTCACGGCCGATAGCGAAAGCAGTCGGTGTTTTAGGGCTCATATAATGGTTAATCACATTACGATTTCTGCTGAAACGCCCTGGTACGACTTGTTTTCCCGCGGCGCGCGCGACTGGCTGCGCCACAATGAAAAGGTACGTGAAGCCGTACAGCAGAACCTGCCGAACCTGGTTGCCGGACCGGACGTCATGACCGGTTCGCAGGATCGTACTGTGCAGGTTCCGGTGCATCTGCTAGAGCATGCGCGCTTCAGGCTGGCCGACTCCCCCTACCAGACACATACCAGCGCCGGACAGGGCAAAGGCAAGCCGGGAGACGTGCTGCGGCAGGCCCAGCCCGATATGGGCGACGAACGCGGCGAAGGCGGCAATAACGAGGGCGAAGTGAAGTTGCTGCTCGAATTCAAGGTCGACGACATCATCGATTGGCTATGGGAAGAGCTGCAACTCCCGGATCTGCAACCCAAGCGCAATACCAGCATCAACGACGAAGATATGGTGCGCGAGGGCTGGGACAAGCATGGCGCACGCGCGCGGCTCGACCGGCGCCGCACGGTGAAGGAAGCAGTCAAACGTCGCGCGATCCAGGAAAATCCGGTTGCATTCACCAACGAGGACCTGCGATTCAGGCAGCTGGTGCAAAGGCGCAAACCGGCGACCAATGCGGTCGTTATCTTCGCGCTGGATGTATCGGCCAGTATGACCGATGCCGAGCGAAAACTGGCCAAGAGCTTCTTCTTCTTCGTGCTGCAAGGCATACGCCGTAAATATGCCAGAGTAGAAACGCGCTTCATCGCGCATACCACCCAGGCATGGGAGTTTTCGGAAAGCGAGTTCTTCAATGTCAGCGGCACCGGCGGCACCGGGGCATCGACCGCGTTCAAGCTGGCACTTGAACTGGTTGAGTCCGAATACGATCCGGCGCAGTACAACGGTTACCTGTTTTACGCGTCTGATGGCGAAAACTTTACTGAGGATCGCCCCGCGGCAATCGAGAACCTGGCAAAGCTGAGCAGCTTGTTGAATTACATCGGCTATGTCGAAACCGTCCCGGGCTCGCCCCGCACCAGTGAGACGGAAATGAAAATGCTGTGCACCGAGCTGGAGCACACCGGCGCTCCGATCGGCAGCAGCATACTGACCAGACACGAGGACGTGTGGAAAGCGATCCGCAAGTTCTTCGTGCAGCAGCAGGCGGATTAGAGGAAGCGTTCATGTGCACATCCACAGCAGGCGCCAGCATCGAGACACTGAAAGAGTATTCGGCGCAAATCGAAAAACTCGCACGGGAGTTGGGGCTGGATTACTATCCGGTCGATTTCGAGGTGGTGCCGAATAACTTCATGATGGAAATCGCGGTATACGGTTTGCCGGTCCGCATGCATCACTGGTCGTTCGGCGTGCGTTACATCCATCAATTGATACGGCAAGGCATGGGGCATTCACGCATATTCGAGGTGATGTTTCCGGGCGACCCCTGCCACGCCTACCTTGTCAACAACAATACCCTGCCGGAGAATACGCTCGTCACCGCACACGTGCTTGGCCACGCCGATTTTGCAAAGAACAACCACCTGTTCGCGCAATTCATGAAAATGGCCGGCGGCCATATACTCGAGCAGGCTGCTGCGCGCGCACACCGTATTGAAACGGCGATTGAAGATTTCGGACAGGAGCGGGTTGAAGCGGTACTCGATGCGGCGCTGGCGCTGGAAGCGCACATCGACACCAATCGGGAGTTGCACCGGTCGTTGTATCCGACAGAGGTCCCAAAAAATGAACCGGAACCGGAGCTGGATGCATTTCATAAGCGCTATCGGAACCTGCCCGGTGAAAAGCACACTCACGAAGCGGTCGTGCATAACAAGCGGGTCTCCATTCCGCCGCAACCGGAGTACGACCTGCTCTGGTTTATCGCGCACTATGCGCCTGAGCTGGAAGGCTGGGAGCGCGACATCTTCCTGGCCGTGCGCGAAGAGTCGTTCTATTTCTATCCGGTGTTCGCCTGCCAGATCATGAACGAAGGCTGGGCCTCGTATTGGCACGCGCGTCTGCTGCGTGAAGCAGACTTCCTGCCGCATGACCTGTATCTGTCTGCAATCAAGGCGCATTCCGATGTGGTGCGCCCCTACGCGGCCGAGCGGCAACTGGCGCTTGCCGTGAATCCGTATCACCTCGGCTTCTCGATATGGGAAGACATCATCGAAAAATATGGCATGGAGCGAGCCCGCCAGATCTGCAAGGAAGAAGATGACTTCGGCTTTATCCGAAATTACCTGACCCGCGAATTGGTCGAGAAGCTCGAACTCTTCGTCTATGAGGCGCGTGACGATGGCGACATACGGATCGCGGAAAACGATATCCATGCAGTACATGAGGCCATACTTGCGCCAAAATTTAATTATGGCGCGCCGCGTGTGGCGGCAAATCATCTGCATGTCGACGGCAGCCTGCAACTGGTACATGACCATCAGAGTGACGGGCGCGGCGTCGACCTGGCCCGGGCGGAACGTGTGCTGGAATATATCGGGCGGATATGGCGCCGGCCGGTTACGCTGCATACCGTGGGCGAGCGTGGCGAGGCACGCGTGGTGACCAGCAAGCGGATGTGATGGCAAGAAGCAACGACCCGCCCCCACCTTCGGCAGGTCGTCATCTTCGTAACTGACTAATCCCTCAGTCAGTTACGAAATGGCGTAAACGGGAAATGTGGCAGCTCTGCGCCGCTGAACACCGCCACCAGCAAATAAATGCAGATGAGTGCATAGAGGTCACCCAGGAGCATTGCCAGGACAAAATGTTTTTTCATGGTAGTAGCGGCCTCTCCGGACGATCCGGCGCTTTGCTATCGAACCGTTAGGAAAAGAAAGCATAGCTCGGCTGCCAGATAAGTAAATGCCTCGAATGCAATCCTCGTGCCAATCGCTCAGGTTTCGTTACACGAGACTACACCGGATCGTCGCCGGTTCGTTACACAGCTTCTGCAACAGTTCTTTCGAAATTTCCGCATCGACGTCTGTGATCACATAGCCGATTGCGCCGCTAGTTTGCAGGTGCTGCGCAACGATGTTCAGGCCCGCTTCGGCAAAATCCGCATTCATACGCGCGATGACGCCGGGCACGTTTCGATGCACATTGAGGACACGGCTCCGGGTATTCTTTTCCACATGAGAAATCTCCGGGAAATTGACCGCCCCGCGGGTGGTGCCCGCCTTCAGAAAGCGCGTCATCTTGTCCGCCACTTCGCGCCCGATGTTTTCCTGCGCCTCTTCGGTGCTGCCGCCGATATGCGGCGTGAGAATGACATTATCGAGCCCGCGTAGCGGTGATATGAACTCTTCCTTCTCATTGCGCGGCTCGACGGGAAACACATCCAGGGCTGCGCCACCGAGGCGCTTCTCGACCAACGCATCGTGGAGGGCATTGATATCCACGACGCCGCCGCGTGATGCATTGATCAGTATCGCGGACGACTTCATCAGCGCAAGCCGCTCACGGGTAATCAGGTTCTCCGTCACGCTGCCGCCGGGAACGTGCAATGTGACGACGTCGGCGATTTTCAGGAGATCTTCAAGGGTTTCAGCTGCCTTTGCGTTCCCAAGAGGGAGCTTGCGCTCGATGTCGTAGTAATGGACCTGCATGCCCACGCTTTCGGCGAGGATGCCGACCTGCGCGCCGATATTGCCGTATCCCACAATGCCGAGGATCTTGCCACGCGTTTCAAAGGAGCCCTGCGCGGCCTTCTCCCATTTACCGCGATGGGTAAGCGCGTTTTTCTCGGGGATGCGCCGCAGCAACAGAATCGTCTGCCCAATCACCAATTCTGCAACCGAACGTGTATTCGAGAACGGCGCATTGAAAACCGGGATACCAACCGCCGCCGCAGCTGTCAAATCTACCTGGTTGGTGCCTATACAGAAGCAGCCGATGGCGCGCAGCCCGGAGACCGAGTTCAGTACCTCCGCGGTAATGCGGCTCTGGGAGCGGATGCCCACCACATCGGCGTCGGCCAGCGCGTCGATCAGGTCATTGCCGGTCAAAGCGGTCGGCAGCTGGACAATTTCGGCAAACCCTTCGTTTCTGAAATGTTCGACTGCACTTGCATGAATCTTTTCAAGCAGGACGATTTTTGCCATTACCCTATCCTCGTTTAAACAATCAATTAGTATAGCTTCATCGTTAACTTATTAGTGTGCCCCATGAATGCCGATACGCCGGCTGTTGCGAGAGCCAAACTGAAAGCCACGCGGGAAACCGTAACCGTACTGCACCGGTGGACCGGGAACGCGTTTACGTTTACGACCACAAAACCCCCCGGGTATTCCTTTACCGCGGGCCAATATGCGCGTCTCGGGCTGGCGGATGATGGGGACATCATCTGGCGCGCCTACTCGATGACCTCGGCGCCATCGGACGAATTTCTCGAGTTCTACGGCATCCTCGTCCCGAATGGACTTTTCACCGGCCAACTGAAACAGATCAAACCGGGCGACCCGATCTGGATCGAGAAACAGAATCATGGATTCATGACGCCGGACCGGTTTACCGACGGAGAAGACTTGTGGATGCTCGCCACCGGCACCGGCGTGGGGCCGTATATTTCGATGCTGCGCGACCCGTATGTATGGGGAAAATTCCGCAGGCTGATCCTCGTGCACGGCGTACGCCACGCCAATGAGTTTGCCTATCGGGAGGATCTGGAACAGCTCGAACAACAACCTCCCGCTTCGGTGGCCTCCCCTGCGAGTCTGCAAGTCATCCAGGCGACCACCCGTGAACCCGCGACGCAACCGGGACAGCTGCACGGACGGATCACAGCCTTGCTCGACAGCGGAGCGCTCGAAGAAGCCGCCGGGGTAGCAATCAACGAGCAAACGTCGCGCATCATGTTGTGTGGGAACCCGGACATGATTGAAGATACGCGGAAAGTCCTGCACGGAAGAGGCTTGAAACCGGTCCGTCGCCTGACGCCAGGGCAGTTCGTCACGGAAAATTACTGGTAATCCGTTTCGTTAATTCATTCCGTTTTTGTCCTTGCCCCGCTAGAAAGTATCTGCCGCACGGAAGCCCGGAACTAAACGTGGCCAATTGCCACGCATGGTTTGTGGTTCGCCGCTGGAACCGCGCATGGAACTGAGACTGCATGAATTGAAATCGGCGCCAAACCCCGGAGCTGACTGACCCGTAACCGGAAGAGCGGATTCAGCCCGGCATCGCTGCGCGGGCTGTTCCGGGACGCAAAACCGATCAGGTAAAAGTCTTCCCTTCCGCCGCCAGTTTCGCCAGCAGCGGCGCCGGCTTCCACGCATCGCCATGGCGGCCTTTGGCGTACTTCTCCATCGCCATGACGACATTCGGCAGGCCTACGGTGTCCGCATAGAACATCGGGCCGCCGCGGAACAGCGGGAAGCCATAACCGGTCAGGTAGACCATGTCGATATCCGAAGCGCGCATCGCGATCCCCTCTTCCAGGATCTTTGCGCCTTCATTCACCAGCGCATACACCAGGCGCTCGACGATCTCCTGGTCGCTGATCTTGCGGCGCTCGATATTGAGATCGGCCGAGTGCTTGACGATCATGTCGTTGACGATCTGCGACGGGTATGGCTTGCGGTCGCCCGCCTTGTAGTCATACCATCCTGAGCCGGTCTTCTGGCCGAAGCGGCCCATTTCGCACAGCAGGTCGGCCGTCTTCGAATAGCTGATTTCCGGTTTTTCAACGTAACGGCGCTTGCGGATATACCAGCCAATGTCA
>JAQGMD010000107.1 GCA_028292565.1 Burkholderia sp.
GATGAAAAGATGGCAATGGCCGCAAACCATGGCCACATACTAAAAGTGAACATCATGAAAGAATTGAACGCGCTCGGGAATTTTGCAGAGCGTCAACCAACCCCTACTGCGGCGATGCACCAGACCGCGCGTTACAACCTTCCGGATGCAAAAGGCCATTTCGGTCCGTATGGCGGCACCTTCGTCTCCGAAACGCTGACGCACGCGTTGAATGAGTTGAAAGAAGGCTACGCCCACTACCAGGCTGATCCGGAGTTCCTTGCTGAATTCGACAACGAGCTGAAGCACTTCGTCGGCCGCCCCAGCCCGATATACCACGCCAAACGCTGGTCGGAGATGGCCGGTGGCGCGCAAATCTACTTCAAGCGGGAAGACCTCAACCATACCGGCGCGCACAAGATCAATAACGTGATCGGGCAGGCATTGCTGGCCAAACGCATGGGCAAGCCGCGCGTCATCGCCGAGACCGGCGCAGGGCAGCATGGCGTCGCGACCGCGACAATTTGCGCCCGCTTTGGCCTGGAGTGCGTTGTCTACATGGGCAGCGAGGACGTCAAGCGCCAGGTGCAGAACGTTTACCGCATGGAGTTGCTCGGCGCAAAAGTGGTGCCGGTCGAATCCGGTTCCAAGACCCTGAAGGACGCGCTCAACGAAGCGATGCGCGACTGGGTCACCAACGTCGAAAACACGTTTTACATCATCGGCACGGTCGCCGGTCCCCATCCGTATCCGATGATGGTCCGCGATTTTCAGTCGGTGATCGGCAACGAATGCCTGGTGCAGATGCCTGAAATGACCGGCCGCCAGCCGGATTATGTCGTCGCCTGCATCGGCGGAGGCTCGAATGCGATGGGTATTTTTTATCCGTACATCGACCACAAAGACGTACAGCTGATCGGCGTGGAAGCGGCGGGCGAGGGCCTCGACACCGGCAAGCATGCGGCGTCTCTCACCGCGGGATCGCCCGGGGTGTTGCACGGCAATCGCACCTACCTGCTGCAAGACGAGAACGGCCAGATCATCGAAACGCATTCAGTATCGGCCGGCCTGGACTATCCCGGCGTCGGGCCAGAACACGCCTGGCTGAAGGATTCCCGTCGTGCCGGATATGTCAGTGTGACCGACGAGGAAGCCCTGGAAGCGTTCCATAACTGCTGTCGCATCGAAGGTATCATCCCGGCTCTGGAATCGAGCCACGCGCTCGCCTATGCGGCCAAACTGGCCGCGACGCTGCCGAACGATAAAATCATTCTTGCCAACTTGTCCGGCCGGGGCGACAAGGACATGCACACCGTTGCAGAGCGGATGAAGAAGAAGCTATAACGACAAGAATACAAACCAGATAATGTCCAGAATACAATCCGCGCTGTCCGCGTTGGCAGCAAAAAATAAAAAGGGCCTGATTCCATTTATCACCGCCGGCGATCCGGCGCCTGAACTCACCGTGCCCTTGATGCACGCGTTGGTCGCGGGCGGCGCAGACGTGATCGAACTGGGGGTGCCGTTTTCCGATCCAATGGCGGACGGCCCGGTGATTCAGAGGGCTTCCGAGAGGGCGTTGGCGAAAGGGGTCACCCTGCGACAAGTCCTTCAGTTTGTACGCGAATTCCGTAATACGAATCAAAACACGCCGGTGGTGCTGATGGGTTACGCCAACCCGATCGAGCGTATGGGTGTTTCCGTGTTTATCGAAGCGGCCGCGGATGCGGGGGTGGACGGTGTGCTGGTGGTCGATTACCCGCCCGAAGAATGTGAAGAATTTGCCGCCTCGATGAAAGAGAAGGGCCTCGACACGATTTTCCTGCTGGCGCCGACTTCGACCGACGAACGTATCGGGCTGGTCGGCAAGATTGCCAGCGGCTACGTGTATTATGTCTCGCTGAAAGGTGTTACCGGCTCTGGCCTCCTGGATTTGCAGGCAGTGGCCGACATGATTCCGCGCATCAAAAAGCACGTCAAAGTGCCGGTCGGCGTCGGTTTTGGCATCCGCGACGCAGAAACTGCGAAGGCGATTGCTTCCGTGTCGGACGCCGTAGTCATCGGCAGCAGGATCATCCAGGAACTGGAAAACACACCGCGCGAGAGCGCAGTGCAGGCAGTGCAGACGTTTATCAGCGGTATCCGCAAGGCTCTGGATGAGTAATTCATCAACGCATCCGAGCAACAGTGGCTGGTCGAAACATGCGCTTTGAACGTACGGTGTTGGCGTGCGGCAAGGCGAGCGGTACAATTCGGCACGTAAAGAACAGAAAGAAGAGGTCACTATGAGTTGGCTTGAAAAGCTGCTCCCACCGCGCATACAGCGTTCCGATTCGGCAACCCGCAAGTCGGTGCCGGAAGGGTTGTGGGTGAAATGTCCGTCGTGCGAAGCAGTGCTCTATCGCACCGACCTGGAATCTAACATCCACGTTTGCCCGAAATGCAACCATCACATGCGCATCCGCGCCCGTGACCGCCTCGACGCATTGCTCGATGCGGGTGGCCGTTATGAAATCGGCCAGGAAGCGCTGCCGGTGGATACGCTGAAATTCAAGGACAGCAAGAAGTACCCGGACCGCCTGAAAGACGCGCTTGACGCGACCGGCGAAACCGACGCGCTGATCGTGCTGGGCGGTTCCATCATGACATTGCCGGTGGTGGTCGCCTGTTTTGAATTTGAATTCATGGGCGGCTCGATGGGTTCCGTGGTCGGCGAGCGCTTTGCGCGCGGCGCCCAGATCGCACTGGAGCAGAAGGTCCCGTTCATCTGCATCACCGCGACCGGCGGCGCCCGCATGCAGGAAGGCCTGTTGTCCCTGATGCAAATGGCGAAGACCACTTCCATGCTGACCAAGCTGTCGGAGAAGAAGCTGCCGTTCATTTCGGTGCTGACCGATCCCACCATGGGCGGCGTGTCGGCCTCGTTTGCCTTCATGGGCGATGTCGTGATTGCCGAGCCGAAGGCGTTGATCGGTTTCGCCGGCCCACGCGTGATCGAAAACACGGTGCGCGAAAAATTGCCGGAAGGCTTCCAGCGCGCCGAGTTCCTTGTGCAAAAAGGTGCGGTCGACATGATCGTGGATCGCCGCAAGATGCGTGAGGAAATCGCCCGGTTGTTGGCGCTGCTGCAGAATCAGCCTGCTGAAGTAATCGCTTAAACAGGATGTAAAATACCCAAGCCCGGGCCGCACAGGTCCGGGCTTTTTGCTTTCAGGCCGCTTTCGTCGGGCCTGTCAGGTCGTCTAACCTTTTTCGACTCTCTCGTCTCACAGCAATGCATAACCTTCCCACCACATTGGCCGACTGGCTGTCCAGGCTTGAAAAGATGCATCCCAAGGCCATTGACATGGGCCTCGAGCGCGTTGCGCAAGTCAAGGAAAGGCTGGGCTTTCATTTCGACTGTCCGGTGATCACGGTCGGCGGCACCAATGGCAAAGGATCGACTTGCGCGATGCTTGAGTCGATCCTGCTGCAAGCCGGATATCGGGTGGGTCTGTACACATCGCCGCACCTGATCGACTTTAACGAGCGCGCCCGCATGGGCGGTGAATCCGTAACGGACGAAGCGCTGGTGGAAAGCTTCGCGGCAGTGGAGGGTAAAAGGGGCGACGTGTCGCTGACCTATTTCGAGTTCACTACGCTGGCTATCCTGCACATGTTCGCGCAAGCGAAGCTCGATGCGGTCATCCTTGAAGTCGGACTGGGTGGCCGGCTGGATGCGGTGAATGTGATCGATGCCGATGTCGCCGTGGTCACCAGTGTCGACATCGACCATACCGATTACCTGGGCGATACGCGTGAAAAGATCGGCTTTGAAAAGGCAGGCATCTTCCGGGCGGGCAGGCCAGCGATCTGCAGCGACCCCGTGCCTCCGCAATCGCTGATCGACCATGCGGAGCGGATCGGCGCTGACCTGTGGCTGCTGGGACGTGACTTCAACTATGGAGGCGACAAGCAGCAGTGGAATTACGGCGGCCGTGGCCAGAGGCGAAATTCGTTGGGCTATCCCAGCCTGCGGGGCGCCAACCAGTTGCTGAATGCATCCGCCGCGCTGGCTGCGCTTGAAGCCTTGCGCAATCGCCTGCCCGTCGGAGCGCAGGAAGTGCGCACCGGCCTGGTGATGGTCGATCTTCCCGGCCGCTTCCAGGTCCTACCCGGCAGGCCGAGTATCGTCCTCGATGTCGCGCATAACCCGCATGCGGCTGCCACGCTGGCGCAGAACCTCGATAACATGGGCTTTCATGCATATACCTACGCAGTGTTCGGCGCGATGCAGGACAAGGATATCGACGGCGTTATCGCCCACCTGAAGGATCGCATCGATCACTGGTATGTGACCGACCTGCCGGTGCCACGCGCAGCCAGCGCGGAGCTGTTGAAACAGAAGCTGCTCGATGCGGGCGTCGTGCCAAAGAGCCAGGCGGGCGCGGAGAAATCGATTGAAACTTTTGCATCGCCTGAGGAGGCTTTCGCGAAGGCGCGTAACCGGGCAGGGGAGAATGATAGAATTGCGGTGTTCGGATCATTCCTCACCGTGGCCGGTGTGATGCAAGCCCGAAGAACCCTACTTCATTGAAGAATTCACTTTTTATCGCATGAGCTTGTTCTCGTTCCTCCGCAAAAACAAGCAGGAATCCGCTTCCGGTGGCAGTGCCTACTATTCAAGTGCCGAGGACGAATCGAGCGCACTGCGTGGCCGCAGCCGCCGCAGGAAGGGCAGTAAAGACAACGAAGCGCTCGATCCGGTGCTCCCCCAGAAGAAGCGCGCCCGCCGTCGCCTGATCGGCGCGGTGGCATTGGTGCTGGCCGCGGTCATCGGCCTGCCTATGGTCCTGGATTCCGAGCCGAAGCCTTTGGCAAACGACATCGCGATTCAGATTCCGTCCAAGGATAGAGCGGCGCAGCCGAACGGCAGCCGCCAGCCTGCCACCTCGGCCGCATCCAGCGTAGCTACATCGGCATCGCTCGATCCGAAGGAGGAAGTGGTCGAACCGACAGCGCCACCTGCCGCCAGCGCAAAGCCTGCTCCCCAGACGGGAGCGGCAGAACCCGCGCCGACGGCCGAGAAGCCAAAAGAAGATGCGAAATCTGCGAAACCTGTACAGCTTGCTGCTGTCGAAAAGCCTTCAGCCGCACCTTCCAGGAGTGAAAGCAAGCCAGAGTCCAAGGCGCCGGCAAAGGCGGATGATTCATCGCGTGCGATCGCGCTGTTGGAAGGTAAGTCGGAGAGCAAACCCGCCGCCGAAAAAAAATCCGGAAAATTTGTAATCCAGGTCGCTGCCCTGGCGACTAAGGATAAGGTCAGCGAACTGCAGAACAAACTGAAAGACGCCGGTATCAAATCATACACACAGAAGATCGCAACCGACACCGGGGAACGCATCCGTATCCGCGTCGGTCCTTTCGGCAGCAAGGAAGAGGCGGACAAAGTGCGTGCGAAGATCGTCAAGCTGGGACTGAATGGCAGTATCGTGCCGGCTTGACCACTTCGACTGTGACGATATTTGATTTCCTGGTTTTGTTTGTGCTGATCTGTTCTGTTGTCATCGGCACCCTGCGCGGGCTTGTTAAAGAACTACTGTCCCTGTTGAGTTGGATCGTCGCTTTGGTGGTCGCGAATGCCTATGCCGAGACCCTGGCGATACTGCTCCCGGATGTGATACCTGGAAACGTGGCTCGATTGATCATCGCCTTTATCGCATTGTTTATCGGCGTAAGATTGTTGGTAATGCTGCTGACCATGGCTATCGATGAGTTCATCAAGGCAACCGGATTGACCCTGGCGGATCGCGGACTGGGAAGCCTCTTTGGATTCGCGCGCGGCCTGCTAATCGTATTGGCGGTAGTGCTGTTGTGTGGCACCACGGCACTTCCGCAACAGCCATTCTGGAAAGACGCGTTGTTCAGGCCCTATGCGGAAACTGCGGCGCGTACCGTCAAGCCATTCCTGCCGGGCGACTTCGCGCGGCACGTACAGTTTTGAATCGTTTTTGTTGAGGAGTCCACCATGTGTGGCATTGTTGGCGTCGTCTCTCACGGTCCCGTTAATCAGCTCATTTATGACGCGTTGCTGTTGTTGCAGCATCGCGGCCAGGATGCTGCGGGCATCGCAACCACTCATGGCAATATGTTTTCCATGCATAAGGCCAATGGCCTGGTGCGTGATGTGTTCCGCACGCGCAATATGCGCTCGTTGCCCGGCAATGCCGGCATCGGTCAGGTGCGCTATCCGACCGCCGGCTCGGCCAGCGCGGAGGAGGCGCAACCGTTTTATGTGAACGCACCGTTCGGCATCATCCTTGCGCACAACGGCAATCTCACCAACTGGGAACAACTCAAGATCGAGATGTTCCAGAACGATCGCCGCCACATCAATACCGATTCCGATTCCGAGGTGCTGTTGAACGTGCTGGCCCATGAAATCCAGGAGTCGACTTCGGGTTATTCGCTCGATCCGGCGGCCTTGTTCAAGGCGGTGACGGTATTGCACAAACGGGTACGCGGCTCGTATGCGGTCGTTGCGCAAATCGCCGGACATGGCTTGCTGGCTTTCCGGGATCCCTACGGCATCCGGCCGCTGTGCATCGGCTTCAATGACACGGAAAACGGCCCGGAGTATATGCTGGCCAGCGAGTCGGTTGCGCTGGAAGGCCTCGGCTTCCGGTTCCTGCGTGATGTGATGCCGGGTGAGGCGATCTTCATTGACCTCGAAGGCAATCTCTACAACCAGCAGTGCGCGGAAAATCCCCAGCTCAGCCCATGCGCATTCGAATTCGTCTACCTTGCTCGCCCTGATTCCGTCATCGACGGCGCCTCGGTTTACCAGACGCGCCTGAAGATGGGTGAATACCTCGCCGACAAGATCAAGAGCCAGATGTCCGCCGGTGAAATCGACGTGGTGATGCCCATCCCCGACTCGTCCCGTCCGGCTGCGATGGAACTCGCGCTCAAGTTGAACCTGCAGTACCGCGAAGGTTTCATCAAGAATCGCTATATCGGCCGCACCTTCATCATGCCGGGCCAGGGGATGCGCAGGAAATCCGTGCGCCAGAAGCTGAACGCGATCGGCTCCGAATTCAAAGGCAAGAACGTATTGCTGGTCGATGATTCCATCGTGCGCGGCACGACTAGCCGTGAGATCGTACAGATGGCGCGTGAAGCTGGCGCCAAGAGCGTGATCTTCGCGTCGGCCGCGCCGCCGGTGAAATTTCCGAACGTGTACGGCATCGATATGCCGACGCGTAACGAGTTGATCGCCTATGGCCGCACCGACGAAGAAGTGTGTCGCGAGATCACCGCGGATGCGCTGGTGTACCAGGACATCGAAGCGCTCAAGCGCTCCATCTCCGATGCGAATCCGCTGCTGAAGAGCTTCGAGGCGTCTTGCTTCGATGGCGTCTACGTAACCGGCGACATTTCGCGCGATTACCTGGATCGCATCGAGATCGCGCGCAATAACCCGAAGCCCGAAAACGAAGATGCAGTGCGTTCGCAGTTGAACCTCGGCTTAGCCCAGGTCGATTGATCAGGGGCCCTCGATCGCAGCCCGTTTGCCGGTTCCGCCGGCAAACGGGCTTTTTAATGGCCGGTAATTTTGCGATCGCTTGTTTTTACGATACGATGAGACCTGCGCCGATTTGAACTGCTTGCGGGCGCGGGAGGCTCTTGCAAATGTGCGATCCCAATAAATGCTGCTAAACGGGGATGCCATCTTTTATAGCCCGTTTCAGCTCACGCTAAACGGGCTTTTTATTGACCATGACAGATACCACGAAAAAATACGGCTTCACCACCACCATTTTGCATAGCGACCGGCAAAAGCCGATCGAGCATGGTTCTTTGCACAAGCCGATCCACACTTCCGTCACCTTCGGTTATGAAGACTCGCGCGAACTGGCTGCTGTATTCCAGGGCAAGAAGCCGGGCTATCGATATGGGCGTCAGGGTAATCCGACGGTTTCCGCGCTGGAAGACAAAGTCACGCAAATGGAGCAGGGCATCGCGACGATCTGTTTCGCGACTGGCATGGCGGCAATCGGCGCTGTGGTGCAAGCGCTATTGCGTCAGGGTGATCACATCGTATCCTCGTCCTTTCTGTTCGGGAATACCAACAGCCTCTGGCAAACGGTGGCCGGGCAGGGAACTGATGTGTCGTTTGTCGATGCGACTGACGTCAGCAACGTCGAGGCTGCGTTGACGCCGGCCACCCGCATGGTGTTTGTTGAAACCATAGCCAATCCACGGACGCAAGTCGCGGATCTGAAACGCATCGGCCAGTTGTGCCGCGATCGCGGCATACTCTATGTCGTCGACAACACCATGACCTCGCCATACCTATTCCAGCCGAAAGCGGTAGGTGCCAGCCTCGTGATCAATGCGCTGACCAAGTCGATCGGCGGGCATGGCAACGCATTGGGCGGCAGCCTGACGGATACCGGCCTCTACGACTGGACGAAATACCAGAACATCGTCGACAGCTACAAACGTTATGCGCCGGCACAATGGGGCATGGCACAGATCCGCGCCAAAGCGCTGCGTGACTTCGGCGGCACGCTCGGTCCCGAGGCGGCACACCATCTGGCGGTCGGAGCAGAAACAATGGCGCTGCGCCTGGAGCGCGAGTGTGCAAATGCGCTGGCGGTGGCAAAGATGCTCGAAGCCGATGAACGGGTGGCGGCCGTCTACTATCCAGGTTTGCCGTCCCACCCGCAGCACGCGATATCTACTGAGCTGTTCCGCTCTTACGGCAGCCTGTTCAGCTTTGAACTGAAAGAGGGCATCGACTGTTTTGACTACCTGAACCGCCTGAAGCTCGGCGTGCCGGCCAGTAACCTGGGCGATACCCGCACCCTCGTCATTCCGGTCGCGCACACCATCTTCTTTGAAATGGGGCCTGAACGCAGAGCCAGCATGGGTATTGCGGAATCGTTGATCAGGGTGTCGGTTGGTATTGAAGATACGGCCGACCTGGTCGATGACTTCCACCAGGCTTTGGATTCCTAGGGCAGGTCTGCTCCGCCAGAATGTAGGGTGCGCGCCCCGCGCACCATGCCCTTCGGGTCCGCATGGCGCGCGAATTTCCTAACAAAAACAATTCACTATAGGAAATTGTGGATACAATACGCGCGTGAATTACCGTGGCGAGGAGCGCGTATGCCGAGGCCGGAAAAAGTCCGCTTGGGAGAAATTCTGGTTCAGCAAAGGTTGCTCTCCGACGAGCAGCTACAGTTTTCCCTCGCCGAACAGAAAAGAACCGGGCGCAAGCTCGGTCGGGTGTTTGTCGAAAACGGCTTCGTCACCGAAGAAGAAATCTCAGGCGCGCTCGCCAAGCAATTCAATATCCCGTACGTCAATCTCAAGTTCTACAACGTCGATCCGGCGGTAGTGCGCCTGCTGCCCGAGACCCAGGCACGCCGCTTCCGCGCGATTGTGCTGGAAGATCGCGGCAAGTCGCTATTGATGGGCCTGGCTGACCCCACGGACCTGTTTGCGTACGACGAAATTGCACGGGTGGTGAAGAGAAACATCGAGCTTGCAGTGGTCAATGAGAGCGAGCTGCTGCACACCATCGACCGCATTTATCGCCGTACCGAAGAAATCACCGACTTTGCCCGTGAGCTTCAGCAGGACCTGGGCGACACCTACGTCGATTTCGGCGCTCTGGGCGGCACGCCCGGCATTGAAGAAGCCCCGGTCGTCAAACTGCTGCAATCAGTGTTCGACGACGCTACCCAGGTGATGGCATCCGATATTCATATCGAGCCGCAGGAGGGGCGTCTCCAGATCCGCTTCCGCATCGACGGCATGCTGCATTTGCAAACCGAGGCGGATATCCGGATTGCCCCGGCACTGGCCCTTCGCCTCAAGCTGATGTCCGGCCTCGATATTTCTGAAAAACGCCTGCCGCAAGACGGCCGTTTCGCCATCAAGGTGAAACAGCAACAAGTAGACGTTCGTATTTCGACGATGCCGACGCAGCACGGCGAATCCGTCGCGATGCGCCTGTTGAACCAGAGCGGCGGCACACTCAACCTCGATTCGATCGGCATGCCGGTCGACATGCTTGCCAGGCTCCGGGAGCTTTTGCAGCGTGCGCACGGCCTGATCCTGGTGACGGGCCCGACCGGAAGCGGCAAGACCACCACGCTGTACGGGGCGCTCGCCGAGCTCAATACCATGTCGCGCAAGCTGATCACCGTGGAAGACCCGGTGGAATATCGGCTGAGTGGCATCAACCAGGTACAGGTCAATGAAAAGATCGACTTGTCCTTCGCCCGCGTATTGCGCTCCGCATTACGTCAGGACCCCGACGTGGTGCTCGTCGGTGAGATACGTGACGAGGAAACCGCGCAGATCAGCATGCGGGCCGCACTGACGGGTCACCTGGTGCTCTCTACCCTGCATACCAACGATGCGGTCAGTACGCCGATCCGTTTGCTCGATATGGGCGTACCCCGCTATATGGTCGCGACCTCTCTGCACGCGGTGGTCGCTCAGCGGCTGGTCCGGATTGTTTGCGAGAGCTGCGCCGACAGCTATGATCCCAAACCCACTGAACTAGCGTGGCTGAAGGCGGAGCTAGGTGAGACCGTATCCGAACACCGCTACTTTCATGGGCGTGGCTGCTCGCATTGCAACGGCACCGGCTATCGCGGACGTACCGGTGCTTATGAGATGCTCGAGATAACGGAATCCGTGGCAGACGCAGCAAGCCAGGACGATCACACGCAATTCATGAAAGTCGCCCAGGCGCAGATGGCAGGGCGTACTTTGCGCCGGCATGCAGTGAGTCTGGTCGTTGCTGGCAGGACGACCATCAGCGAAGCAATGCGTGTCAGCAACCAATTTGAGGAGTAGGACCGAGCGTGCCGTTCTATGCGTATAAAGCCCGCAATGCGCGTGGCGAGCTGCTGAAGGGCGTGATTGAAAGCGCCGATAGCGACTCTGTCGCCGATCAGCTCTTCAACACGGGCGTCACGCCTGTCGAAATTGTGGCGACCCGAAAACCCGGGACGAACGGCTCGCAGGGTTGGTGGGCTACCCTGTTCGAGCAAAAGGTGGGGCCGCTCGATGTGCAGTTATTCAGCCGGCAGCTGCATACGTTGTTGAAGGCGGGTGTGCCGATCATGCGCAGCCTGGCAGGCTTGCAGGAGTCCGCAATCAACAAATCGTTTGGCCGGGTGATCCAGGACTTGCGCGAGTCACTGGACGCGGGACGCGAACTTTCGGCTGCGATGCGCAGGCATCCACAGGTATTTTCCCCGTTCTATCTCAGCATGGTGCGCGTAGGCGAAATGACCGGCCGCCTCGATGAAGTATTCCTGCGCCTGTTCGACTATCTCGAATTCGATCGCGACATGCAGCAGCGTGTTCGCTCGGCGTTGCGATATCCGATGTTCGTCGTCATCGTCATGGTTATCGCCATCGCGATCATCAATCTGTTCGTGATTCCGTCATTTGCCAAGGTCTACGCGAGCTTCCATGCCGAGCTGCCTTTGATGACCAAGGTCCTGATCGCGAGCTCGAACTTCACGGTGCAGTTCTGGCCGTTTATCCTGGCAGCCGTTGCGTCAGCGGTTCTGGCCTTCAGGACGTGGATTGCTACCCCATTTGGCCGCTATCGCTGGGACATGGTGAAGTTACGCTTTCCGATTGCCGGCAAAATTTTGCTCAAGGGAGCGCTCGCCCGCTTCGCGCGTTGCTTCGCCTTATCCGCCAAGAGCGGCGTCCCGATTGTGCAGGCACTAAATGTAGTCGCGCAGACGGTAGACAACGCCTACATTGCGAGCCGCATCGAGCAGATGCGCGACGGAGTGGAACGTGGTGACAGCATTTTGCGTACGGCTGCAACGACGGGTGTTTTCACTCCGGTCGTGCTGCAAATGGTGGCAGTCGGCGAAGAAACCGGTGAAATGGATAGTTTGATGGACGAGATCGCGCAGATGTACGAGGGCGAGATCGATTACCAGTTGAAGTCGCTTTCGGCGCAGATTGAGCCGATTTTAATTGTCGGTCTCGGCGTTCTGGTCCTGATGCTTGCGCTCGGCGTATTTTTGCCTGTGTGGGATCTTGGGAAGGCTGCGTTGCAAAAATGACCGCGCGCGTCTATCCGTTTGATTTCAGAAAAGCAGGGCACGCCGGCTTCACGCTGATTGAACTCATTGTGGTCATTTCCATCGTGGCCGTTGCTGCCGGCGTACTTCTCGAGCGCGTGCTCGTCTATCGGGAGCAAGCGGAAAAGGCTGCAATGGAGCACACCGTCGGCGCCTTGCGTAGCGCTTTGCACCTGGAATTCGCGTCTCTTATTGCGAAAAATAGGGCGCACGAGTTGCCAAAATTGCTAGAACAGAACCCGATGGACTGGCTTGCGCAGAAACCTGCGAACTATGTTGGTGAGTACTTTGCGCCAAAACCACAGGATATAACAAAAGGCAGTTGGTATTTTGACTTACGGAAACGAAACCTAATATACTCCGTGCAAACCAAGACTCACTTCAAAAATACTCAAGGTGAGCAGGACTTGATCGGTTTCCAGGTCAGGTTGGTCACTAGGAAACAAGGTGAACAGGGCCAGTCCGCTACCGATATTGAAGGCGTCGTTCTGGATCCGGTTTTCTCTTATACGTGGTTCTGATTCCGGAACTACAATTTTTATAATACGTTCGGGAGGCACTAAATGGGCAGCACGCAATATAAGAAGAGTCAGTCAGGCTTCACCCTGGTTGAGTTAATCGTAGTGATTGCAATTCTGGGTATTCTGGCAGCGACTGCAATTCCGCGTTTTACTGGAATGTCGGCTGATGCCCGCTTCGCAGCTTCCAAGGGATTGCAGGCGGCAGTTCAATCGGCTGCTTCGATTGCGCATGCACAGGCGTTGGTTCAAAACCAGGCAGGCGCATCCGGATCGATCACCATGGAGGGCCTGGCCGTCGCATTGGTCAATGGTTATCCCGCTACTGCAACCGGAGGAATTGATAACGCATTGGCCTCATTTCAAGGCTTCACTTTTGCCGCCGGGGTTTTCAGTCAGACTAGCGCCACTGTGCCGGCCAACTGCGGTGTGACGTATGCCCAACCGGCTGCCCTCAACGGTGCGCCGACAATCAGCTTAGGTGCGACCGATTCAACAAACTACACGACAAGATGTAATTAAGGAACGGTGGCTCGGTCCGACAAGGCCCGGCTTGGAAACAAGTCAGGGCCTTTTTACTTGGACGGTTCTGTCGCTCCCTATCTGCTCATGGGTAGTCAGTTGACCGGCCCGGTTTCGAATCGTCTGATGCGCGTCTTTTGCGTTGACACAAAAAGCCACGAAAGAAATGGCATGTCCCGGAAAGCTGAGGCAGGATTCACCCTGACGGAATTGGTCGTGCTACTCGTAATCATGGGCATCCTGGCTGCGGTCGCGATTCCACGCTTCTTTGATCGTGAAACGTTCGATGCTCGGGGTTTTTCGGACCAGGCACGGTCCATGATCCGCTATGCACAAAAGGTGGCAATCGCTCAAAACCGTAATGTGCATGTTCGCCTGAACGGTGTCAGTCTGGCATTCTGCTTTGCTCCATTTGCGGCGGATGGTTCTTGTGCCAGTCAGGTATCCGCACCGGCCGGAACGAACAGTGGCAGCGCGGCGACGCTGGCTGCATGCGGTAACAGCTCCGCATGGTTTTGTGAAGCGGTTCCTGCGGGGATCGCCTATGCCGCAACTCCGCTATTCTTTTTCAACGCTTCAGGCAAGCCGTTTCATGCCGGCGATGTCGTCCCGGACTCTACGTTTGCGGGACTCGACATGGTACTCACGGGCGGGGGCGTGATCCATCACGTCGTTATTGAAAGGGAGACGGGTTATGTACACCCGTAACCGTCGAAAGTGCGGACGGCGCGAGGGTGGACTTACGCTGGTTGAATTGGTGCTGTTCATTTTGATCGTTAGCCTTGCCGTTGCGGGAGTGATGCAGGTGTTGACCTATACAGCCCGGCATAGCGCTGACCCGCAAATGCGCAAACAGGCACTGGCACTGGCCGAGGCGCTGCTCGAGGAGGTTCAGGCCATGCCTTTCACCGACTGCGATCCGGAGGCGTTTGATCTGGAAACCGATAATTGCGCGTTGGCCGAAGCGCCGGGCGCGGAAGCAGCCGGTGCCGGGCAACCACAGCCCGAGGTTCGTGGCGCGTCCGATGCGCCATTCGATAACGTGAATGATTACGCCGGATTCACTCTCGCAGCTGGCGGTACCGACATGTCGGGAACTGTTATGGCACCAGCCGGTTATTCCGCGGCAGTCACAATCACCGAGGAGGGCGGCTTCGGCCCGGCAGGCGCGCAGCCTCCGCAGGCGGATGTGCTGCGGATCATGGTGACCGTCAACTATGGTAGCGACAGCCTCGTACTGGAAGGTTATCGGACGAAATATGCACCGACCGCGTACCCGTAAAATGCCGAAAACAATGACGGGGAGCCAGCGAGGCTTTACGCTCGCCGAGGCGGTCATTGTGATCGCGATTACCGGCATCGTCGCGGCGACGGTAGCCATCTTTATTCGTCTCCCGGTCCAGGGCTACCTCGACAGCACAGCGCGAGCGGAATTGACAGACACCGCGGATACGGCGCTGCGCCGCATCTCACGCGATATACGGCTTGCCGTGCCCAACAGCGTCCGCGTGAGCAGTGCCGGTGGCGTTGATTATATTGAATTCCTGCTTGCAAATACCGGCGGACGCTACCTTGCGGAAGAAGACAATCCTACAGACCCGGTCGCGAGGCCTTTTCTCAGTTTCGATAATCCTGCGCAGACCAGCTTTACGGTTGTTGGCGGTTTGGCCGCGGGAGCGCAAGAGATCGCTGTAGGTAACCGCATTGTGGTCTACAACCTGGGATCTGGCCAGGCGCCGGCTGATGCGTATGTGGGGGGGAATATCGCTACGGTCAGCGCGGTCGATACCGGCAATAGCAGAATCACGCTGGCCAGTAACCCCTTTGCCGCGCAGGTGCCAGTCATGTCTTCGCCCGCCCGGCGTTTCGATGTGGTCCAGACACCGGTGACCTACGCTTGCAATCCCGCCGCCGGCACCCTGACGAGATACTGGGGTTATCCGATCAGTGCCGCTCAACCGATTAACGCTGCGACCGCGCCTTTGTCGAACGGTCAAAACGCACTATTGGCGCGGGGAGTGGTTGGTTGTACGTTCGCTTACAGTAATCCCGGCAATTTTCGCAGTGGGTTGGTTGGACTGCAGCTGGCTATGCAGACGCCGGGGAGCGCAAGTGGCACAGTCGTTCTGTTCCACCAGGTCCATGTCAAGAACACGCCATGAAAATGAACCAGAATCCGAGCCGCAGGCTGCGACGGGAGAAGGGCTTCACCATGGTGAGCGCGATATTCCTTTTGGTCGTCTTAGCCGGGTTGGGCGTCGCCATCGCCAATATTTCGGTCATGCAGAACACCAGCTCATCCTTGGATCTTCAGGGCACGCGCGCGTACCAGGCGGCGCGTGCAGGCATCGAATGGGGGCTACACCGCGAACTGGTTGCAGCACCAGGCTCATGCGCCGGAACGACATCTTCGTTTGTGCTGCCGGCGCCGTCACTCAATGCATTCACGGTAACCGTCACTTGTAACTCCACAGTCTTTGCCGATGCCGATCCGACTATTATCGTTCGGCGTATGCGTGCGGTAGCTTGCAACCAGCCGACCGCAGGCAGTTGTGTCGCCGGTACGGGTCAGAACAATCCGAATTTTGTGCAGCGGGATCTACAGGTGACATTTTGATGGCCACAGTACTCTCGGAAGGATGGACTGGTTTATCTGCGCTGCTGCGGCGGCGCGGACCTGCACTCGCATTCGTACTGGTCCAGGCGCTATGCTGGACCTCGGCTGCACAAGCCGCCGTCTGCACTTCCCGGGCATCGGGCAATTGGAACGTTGCTAATACGTGGTCGGGATGCGGGGGTGTTGTACCTGGGTTTCGCGACACCGCGATCATTGCGAATACTCATACCGTTACGGCAACTGCAACGGTGTGGGTCGCCGCGCTTACTGTCAATTCAGGAGGCCTGCTCAATGTTAACAACGTAAACTTCTCGGTCTTGGGCGCGGCCAATGTCTCCGGCACAATAGCGCATCCCGCCGCAGGCGGAACCAAAGCTTATTATGGTCGTGTAACCGTGAATGCAGGCGGTGTCTGGAGCAACACGAGCAACCAGGCAGTCAGCTTCTATGGCGGCATCACGCATAACGGAACAAGCTTCAGTTCGGGTACTGGTCTTCAGACATTTAACACGGTCGACGCCGGCAATGCGACCAATCAGGCCCTCGGCGGCGCAAGCCCTATTAATTTTGCCGGCCCTGTGACTGTGGCGAATAATGTCACCGTCACTAACAACAATACGGGCATGGTGACGATAGCCGGAGTGCTGACGGCTGCCGCGGCCAACTCGACGTGGATCAACGGAGCAAATTCGACGCTGAATTACGCCGATCCAACCGCGCCGATGGCTGCGGGGATACTGAATGCGAGCGCAAACCCGAATACCGTGAATTACACCGGTGCGGCCCAGGCGATTAAAACGCCTGCCGCGTCGCATTACCACCTGATCTTGAGCGGCAGCGGGGCGAAAACAGCTGCCGCTAACCTGCTGGTAAATGGCAACCTGACCATAGCCGGAAGCGCGAGTTTTAACGCTGGAACGTCGCGGACTCATACGTTCAATGGCAACTGGATCGTGGATACCTCCGCGGCCAACCCGTTCTCCTTTACTACTGAAAGTGTCATCAATTTCAATGCCCCGGTACCGGCCGCACCGACGACGATCGGTGGTACAACGACCGCGACGCTTGCCTTCAACGACGTCAACATTAACAACATCAGCGGCGTGAACCTGGCTGAAAACGTCAGCTTCTCCAACGGTACTTCGCCCACACTAACGATCGGACCAGGAGCGAAGCTGATACCGTCGGCGGCAATTGTCATCAGCGGTACCGGTACCCTGACGGGGAACGGTACTGTCGCCGTCACGCGAATTGCATCGGGCACGGAGAACTTCAGTTCGCAGTACACCATCACGACCAGGACGCTTACCAATCTGACTGTGGAATATGCCGGCACGGGTGCGCAGACGGTCAACGCGCTAACCTATGGTGGACTCACGATCAATAACGCCAGCGGAGTGACGCTGCAAGGAAATACAACGGTAAACGCACGCCTGACGCTGACCACAGGGAATATCACTACCGGGGCGAGCACTCTGATCACAGTCCTTAACTGTGCGGCGAGCGTGTTCCGGACTAGCGGCCATGTCGTCGGTAATCTCAGGAAATCGATTCCCGCGGGCGCGTCGACCTGTGTCTTTGAGATCGGCACCGGGGGCAGCTACACCCCGGCTGTCCTGACGTTCGCGGCAGGCACCGGAGCCGGGAACATTACTGCGAGCACAACCGGAACCGACCATGGCTCGGTCAGCTCGTCCGGCATCGATGCGGCC
>JAQGMD010000109.1 GCA_028292565.1 Burkholderia sp.
AGCAGGTGGTGTTTCGCACGGCGATGGAAAACTCGCTCGTCACCGGCATGCGCGCACGCGACCTGGAAGGAAGGATCACCTATACCAATCCGGCATTCTGCCGTATGGTCGGCATGCCGATGGAAGAACTGGTCGGTCGCAAGCCGCCCATGCCCTACTGGGCGCCGGAAGCCATGGACGAATACCAGCAGCGTTTTTCCCAGGTGCTGGCCGGGACCGTGACGCCGCAAGGCTACGAGACAGTTTTCCAGCGCAACGGCGAGCGTTTCCCGGTATTGATCTTCGAATCGCCACTTGTTGACGAGACCGGCAAACAGACGGGCTGGATGGGATCGATCCTCGACATCTCCGAAAGCAAGCGCATCGAAGAGCTGAACCGCCAGCAGCAGGAAAAGCTGCAACTCAGCGCACGCCTGTCCACCATGGGTGAGATCGCATCGACGCTGGCGCACGAGCTCAATCAGCCGTTGGCGGCGATTTCGAGCTACACCACCGGCGCGCTGAACCTGGTCGATGAAGCATCTGCCAAAGCACGCCAGGTCGACGTTGCCATGCTCAGGCCCGCGCTCGAGAAAGCCGGCGCACAGGCACAACGGGCCGGCCAGATCATCCGCAGCGTGCACGCGTTCGTGAAGAAACGCGAGCCGACGCGGGAAACAGTCAACGTGCCCGAACTGGTGGAAAGCGTGATGCCCCTGGTCGAGTTGCAGGCGCAGCGGTTCTTCGTCGCCATCCAGACCAGCATTGCGCCGAATCTGCCGGCAGTACGTGCCGACCGCGTCCTGCTCGAGCAGGTCTTGCTCAACCTGACGCGCAATGGGATCGAAGCGATGCAGCGCGTCGCGCCTGAACGGCGCACCCTGCGCATCGTCGCCGAACGGGAACAGGAGTCGGGGTCCCAGCCGACAGTGAACGTCGTCATTTCCGTCATCGACCAGGGTCACGGCATTCCCCCTGAAGTGGTGGAACGTCTGTTCTCGCCCTTCTTCTCGACCAAAGCGGAAGGCATGGGCATAGGCCTGAACATCTGCCGCACCGCAGTCGAATTCCATGGCGGGACCATGACCCACTGCGACAATCCTGGCGGCGGCACCATTTTCAGATTCTCATTGCCCGCCCTCGCCGAAAACCCATCGGGCACGGATGCGGTCCCGCCGAAAGTCTCCCGGCGCAGTCATTTTTCGTTATGATGGGCCCGACCTCGAACCAAAAAGCGAATCCGACCGATTTGCCAAAGAAGCATGCTGCATATAGTCGATGACGAAGAAGTCATCCGTGATTCCCTCACCTGGCTCGCCAGGTCCCGCGGCATCGCCGCCACTGCCTATGAAAGCGGCGGCGCCTTCCTCGCTACCCTTGCAGACAACATCCGGTTCGATCCGAGCGGAGAATGCATACTGCTCGACGTGCGCATGCCCGATATCAGCGGCGTCGCGCTGTTCGATGTGCTGGCCGCGCGCGGCCTGACCAATCTGTTGCCGGTAATTTTCCTCACCGGCCACGGTGATGTGCCGATGGCGGTCGACACCTTAAAGCGCGGCGCATTCGATTTTTTCGAAAAGCCTTTCAACGACAACAAACTGATGGACCGGGTGCAGGAAGCACTGGCCGCATCGCTGGAGGCGGGCGAAACCGCCGCGATCCAGGCACGCCTGGGCGCACTGTCTGCGCGGGAGCGCGAAGTGCTCGACCTGATCCTCGACGGAAAAATGAACAAGGTAATCGCTGACCAGCTCGGCATCAGCATGCGTACCGTCGAAGTGCATCGCGCCCATATCTTCGACAAGATGAATGTAAAGACTGCGGTGGAGCTCGCCCGCTTGTTGAAGTAATTAGCCAAAAAAGCAGGGAATCCAAAACACCAGTACCATCTGGTCGTCCAAATCCTGCTCGCCTTCATGCATATCGCCACCATCCTGCTCCCGGATTTCACTCTCATCCTGATCGGCTTCCTGTTGTCCCGATCCGCCAACTGGGGTCCGCAATTCTGGTCCGGGCTGGAGAAGCTGGTGTACTACGTGCTCTTTCCGTCATTGCTGTTCCATGCCACTGCGCGGACTTCGCTGGATTTCGCCACCACCGGAAAACTGCTGCAGGTTGCATTGCTGGGCACGCTCTCCGGCATTGCCCTCGGCTGGCTGGCGAAGCCGCTGTTCCGTACCCAGCCGATGGTGTTCGAATCGAGCGTGCAAACCGCATTCCGATTCAATTCCTACATCGCACTGGCGATTGCATCCCGCCTCGGCGGCGAGCAGGGCACGTCATTGATGGCATTGATCATGGGCTTTGCGGTGCCGCTCTGTAACATGGCGGCGGTGCATGCGCTGGCCAGCAAGAACGGCCTGCTGAAGGAACTGGGCAAAAATCCGCTGCTGATCGCCACCGCGGGCGGCATCCTGTTCAATGTGCTGGGACTGCAGATACCGGAGATCGTTACTGCGATCCTGTCACGTACAGCGAATGCGTCGATTGCGCTTGGACTGATGGCGGTGGGCGCGGGACTGCGCCTGACAGGCGTGCATCAGGCCAAAGGCATCGCCGTCTATCTACTCAGCGTCAAGCTGCTGGCGCTGCCGTTGATCACTTACGTTACGGGACGCTGGATCGGTTTGCCTCCCCTGCAGTTACAGATCGCAGTCATGTTCAGCGCACTGCCGACCGCTCCCAGCGCGTATGTACTGGCGACCCGCATGGGAGGCAATGGCCCGTTCGTGGCATTCCTGGTATCGGCCGGCACCTTGCTGTCGGCGCTGACGCTGCCCTTATGGCTGGGGTTGGTGCGCTACTGAGCTTTTAGTAAATGAGTGAGAGAAAGCTCAGTCCCTCACTTGCAGTGCGCGTTCGCGCTTGCAAGCGCAGACCGTGCCGCGGGCGTTCAGCAGTAAATGGATGACAACCATGGTTGTCATCCATTTACTGAAACATCCATAGTGGCGTGACGGGCAATCGCCCATTCAACATGCTCGCGCACCATCGCGGATGGATGATCAAGGCGTGCTTCCAGCGCGCTGACGATTTGCGGGGATGAGGTGCCTGCGCGGGCGGCATTGCCGAGTCCGACCGCGATATTGCGCAACCAGCGCTCATGACCGATACGCCGGATCGGGCTGCCCTCCATCCGGCGGTTGAACTCTTCCTCGCTCCAGCCGAACAGTTCGACCAGCGAGGCATTATCCAGCCCGTTGCGAACATCGAAATCATCAAGCACCGCGCGCTGCGCAAACTTGTTCCAGGGGCACACCAGCTGGCAATCGTCGCAACCGTAGACGCGGTTACCGATCAGCGGACGCAACTCCTCCGGAATACTGCCCTTCAGTTCGATCGTCAGGTAGGAAATACAGCGCCGCGCATCGAGCTTGTACGGCCCGAGGATCGCCTGGGTCGGACAGACATCGATACAGGCGCTGCACTGGCCGCAATGCCCGGTAACAGGAGGATCGACCGGCAAAGCCAGATCGGTAAACAGCTCGCCGAGAAAAAACATCGAGCCGCCTTCGCGGTTAAGCAGCAAGGTATGTTTGCCGCGCCAGCCGATCCCGGATTTATCAGCCAGCGCCACCTCCATTACCGGGGCGGAATCGGTGAATACCCGGTAGCCGAACTCACCGATCTCGCCGCGTATCCGGTCAGCCAGCTGCTGCAGCCTCGAGCGCAGTACCTTGTGATAATCGCGTCCACGCGCATAAATGGAAATGGCGGCGGCAGACGGATCGTTCATCCTCGATTCTTCATGCGCCCGCCACTCGCCGCCCGTGTCTTTCGGGAGATAATCCATGCGCGCCGTAATCACACGGAGTGTGCCCGGCACTAATTCGGCAGGTCGCGCGCGCTTCATTCCGTGCGCTGCCATATAATCCATCTCGCCGTGATGCCCCGCTTCAAGCCACGCATTCAGTCCGTCCTCTGCAGCCGACAAGTCGACATCGGAGATGCGGACCTCCGCAAATCCGAGTTCGCGCCCCCATGCTTTAATGGTCAGGGCGAGTGTGGACAAATTGTTATCGATTGTGGTCATTGGGACTGCTGGACGGCAAATGCGGGAAAATTGGATTAACGATGCAGCGGACAGCAGCACCATAAAGAAGCCATTTTACGAGATGCAGCATTTTAAAACCCACCTCCATGACGAAGCCGGCACTGCCGCGCTCGGTGCATCACTTGCGCGAGCGCTTGCGCCGGGCATCGCAATTTATCTGCACGGCGACCTCGGCGCGGGAAAAACCGCCCTCACCCGTGCCCTGCTGCATGCAGCCGGACATGCTGGGCATGTAAAAAGTCCGACGTACACTCTTGCCGAACCATACACGGTAGCCCTCGGCGGCCGCCTGGTCGATGTGATTCATTTCGACTTGTACCGCATGGGCGATCCGCGTGAATTCCTCGAGGCGGGGTTCCGGGAGCATTTCAACCGGCACAGCGTATGCATCGTCGAGTGGCCGGAAAAGGCCAAGTCCGTGTTGCCCTCGCCCGACATCAATATTTACCTGAGCGTAGCGGGTGTAGGGCGTGATGTAGAATTGCAAGCGTTGTCTGACCAGGGTTCTCAATGTCTCGATCGACTGAAATTCGCACCAAATCTTTGACATCCAGACCCCGCCGCACGCTCCTGAAAGCCGGCGGCACACTGCTCCTGTCCGTATTTGCGCCGCTGCCTTCGCTGGCCGCGCAGATTCTTGCCGTGCGCGTCTGGCCCGCGGAAGAGTACACCCGGGTCACGCTGGAGAACGATACCAACCTTAGGGCGACCCACTTCACCATCACGGATCCGGAGCGCCTGGTGGTGGACATCGAAGGGCTGGAACTCAATCCGACCCTGAAGGAACTGGTCGCCAAGATCCAGTCGAATGATCCGTACATCAAGCAGGTCCGGGTCGGCCAGAACCGGCCGAATGTGGTGCGCCTGGTGTTCGACCTGAAGGAAGAAATCAATCCTCAGGTGTTTACGCTCGCCCCGATCGGTGAATACCGGCATCGGCTGATTTTCGATTTATATCCTGTCAATCCGCCGGACCCGATTGCCGCGCTCATCCAGAAAGGCGAATGGTCGTCGCGCGATCTGCCTAAAGACTTGCAGCCCCCATTGGCCCAACTCCCGCCCGAATTCAAAGCTATTCCGTCCGTGCCGCCCAGCGCTACACCGGAGTACAAGGCAGAAAAGGCGCCGAAGCTGACGCGCATGATCACGATCGCGCTCGATCCGGGCCATGGTGGCGAAGACCCGGGCGCAATCGGTCGTTCAGGCAGCCGGGAAAAAGATATCGTGCTGGCGATTGCCAAACGGCTCAAAGCCAAAATCGAACAGCAGCCCAATATGCGCGTCATGCTCACGCGCGACGGCGACTATTTCGTGCCGCTCCATATGCGTGTGCAAAAGGCACGAAAGGTGCAGGCAGACCTGTTCGTGTCGATCCACGCCGATGCCTGGGTCGAAGCGACCGCGCGCGGTTCATCCGTGTTCGTCCTGTCGGAAAAGGGCGCCAGCTCCACCGCCGCCCGCTGGCTGGCGAACAAGGAGAACTCAGCCGACCTGATAGGCGGGGTCAACATCAAGAGCCACGACCGGCAGCTTGCCCACGTCCTGCTCGATCTCTCCACCACCGCGCAAATCAACGACAGCCTGAAACTCGGCAAAGCAATACTCGGCGAAATCAGCGGCATCAATCGCCTGCACAAGGTCGGTGTCGAGCAAGCCGGCTTCGCGGTGCTGAAGGCGCCGGACATCCCCAGCATCCTGATCGAGACGGCGTTCATCTCCAATCCGGAAGAAGAAGCCAAGCTGAAAGATGACGGCTACCAGGACCGGATGGCGGACGCGGTGCTGAAAGGTATTAAAAAGTACTTCTCCAATAATCCGCCGCTGGTGAAGAACAAGATGACCTGAGCCGGGGCTTGAGCCAGTCTGGGGGTGTAGATTGGGATGCCAATCCCGACCAACTTCAACCGCGTTCAAGCTTCAGCGGCAGGTAAAGCGTCTCAGGGCCTCGCTTCACAAGAAGCGCCACCGTTCCACTCGCACTACGCGCCAGTTGCTGTTCAAAAGCAGACATGGTGGTGACCGGAATATCGTTCACCGCAAGGATGACATCACCTGGCTGGATCCCCGCACGTTGCGCCGGGCCGGCAGCTTTGCGCACCACCAGGCCATAATCGATTTTCAGGCGCTCGCGCAATTGCGGCGTCAGTTCGCTCAGCACCAGTCCCGCACGATTGACCGGCATTTGTTGTGGTTCCTTCTGCGCGCTGACTTGTTCAGGCATCAATTCGCCGACAGTCACGTCCAGTGCCCGCGCCTCGCCTTTTCGCCATACTTCGACCTTGGCGACGGTACCGGGTTTGGTTTGGGCGACCAGGCGCGCAAGGTCCCCGGAGGTCTGCACCGGCTTGCCGTTAAACGTCAGGATGACATCCCCGGGCATGATCCCCGCTTTGTCCGCCGGGCCGCCTTTCTCGACGTTGGAGACCAATGCGCCGATCGGTTCCTTCAATCCGAAAGAGGCGGCAAGATCGATCGTCAGCTCTTGCGCAGCCACACCGATCCTGCCGCGCGTCACTTTTCCGGTGGTTCGCAGTTGCTGGGCGACGTCCGTCGCAATGTCGATCGGAATGGCAAATGACACGCCCATGAAGCCGCCCGTCCTGCTGTAAATCTGCGAGTTGATGCCGACGACTTCACCCCGCATATTAAATAGCGGCCCGCCTGAGTTGCCCGGATTGACGGCGACATCGGTTTGTATGAATGGCACATAACTTTCGTCGGGCAGCGAGCGTCCTTTCGCGCTGACGATTCCGGCGGTCACGCTGTTTTCAAAACCGAATGGCGCGCCGATCGCCGCCACCCACTCACCGACTTCCAGTTTTTCCGCGTTACCGATCGGAACCACGGGCAAGCCGCGCGCGTCGATTTTCAATACCGCAACATCGGTGCGCAGGTCGGCGCCGATCACTTTTGCCTTGTATTCACGCTTGTTGGTCAGTTTCACCGTCACCTCATCGCTCTCGGCAACAACGTGGGCGTTGGTCAGTATGAAGCCGTCGGCACTGATAATGAACCCTGATCCGACGCCGCGCGCCTGGTATTCCTCCGGGCCCTGCGGCTGCATGAAGCGCCGGAAGAATTCAGCCAGCGGATCGTCTTCCGGCACCGGCAGGGCTTCAGCACCCTGCTTAACGGTAAGTGATGCGGTGATGTTGACCACGGCGGGACCCTGCTGTTTTACCAGGGTCGTAAAACTCGGCAGCTGGACGGTCGGCGCAGCCGGCGCCTGTTGAGCGGTCGGCGGCACCTGCTGTTGTGTGGCTTGCGGCTTGTCCTCGGAAGAACAGGCGACCAGCAGGAGCAAGGAAACAATAGTAGTGACTATTGTATGGGCGTAGTGCCTGGGCATGTTTTCGGGCGTCAACCGGCCGGATGAATGCATTGAAACTTAGGCCGTGCGGACGCTCGAAAATTCCGTCGCCGTTTTCTTTTCTTGCGCGGACAAGAAATCTGCGAAGTCCGGAACAAAAATTCCCGGAGTTATAATCTGCCCATGAATGCGCCTCACACCCCTGCCCGCCCCATACAAGCACTATCAGACCAGCTGATTTCACAGATCGCAGCAGGCGAGGTCGTCGATCGTCCGTCGGCTGTCGTCAAGGAATTGCTTGAAAACGCGCTCGACGCAGGATCAACCCAAATAACGGTGCGACTCGAACAAGGCGGCGTCAAGCGCATCGCCATCACCGACAACGGTCGGGGCATCGCACCCGAACAGTTGCCACTGGCGATGGCGCGGCATGCGACCTCCAAGATCGCTTCGCTGACCGATCTTGAAAACGTCGGCACCCTCGGCTTTCGCGGCGAGGCGCTCGCGTCGATCGCATCGGTGGCGCAGATGACGTTGACTTCGCGCACGGCTGACGCGCAGCACGCGTGGGAAATCAGCGGCTCGCAAACCGGCCAGGTAACGCCCTCCTCCGGCGCGCAAGGCACCACCGTCGATGTGCGTGAGCTGTACTTCAACACGCCTGCGCGCCGCAAGTTTTTGAAAACCGAGCAAACGGAATTCGGGCACTGCGCCGAGGTCGTGCGCCGCATTGCGCTGTCGCGGCCGGACGTTACGTTTTCGCTAACGCATAACGGCAAAACGATAGACCACTGGAATAGCAGCGAAGTCGACAAGCGCAGTGCGCATATTTTAGGCAACGAGTTTGCCAACGCACGGCTCATGCTCGATGAAGCCGCCGGCCCCTTGCGCCTGCACGGTTTCGTCGGATTGCCGACCGCTTCCAAAGCGCGCGCCGATGCGCAGTATTTTTACGTCAATGGCCGCTTCGTGCGCGACAAGCTGTTGACGCACGCGGTGCGGTCAGCTTACCAGGATGTGCTGCACGGAGACCGCTATCCGTCCTATGTGCTCGGGCTGGAGCTCGATCCGGCGCTGGTGGATGTGAACGTGCATCCGTCCAAAATTGAGGTGCGCTTTCGCGATAGCCGCGCCGTGCATCAGTTCGTATTCCATGCGGTGAACCGGGCACTGGCGCAGACTTCAGCCACCTCATTTGGCGCCACTCCTGCGCCAGTGGCGCCGAACCCTGGCGCAATGCCGTGGATGCGCGAACAGACCCAGGTATCGTTCGGCGCCCAGTTTTCCTCGGGTGGCGGCGTTGCGCAAACGACCGCCGACTACGGCGCACTGTTCGCGACATCGGGTTCCCCACCTTTCGAGGTGCGTGAAGCGACTGCGCCTTGGTCAGCACCCGCCCAGGCGCTTCCGCAGGAGGACTTCCCGTTAGGTTTCGCGGTGGCGCAACTGCACGGCATTTACATCCTCGCGCAGAACGCCAAAGGTCTGGTGCTGGTCGACATGCATGCCGCACACGAACGCATCCTTTACGAACAGTTGAAGAATGCGCTGGACGCAGACGCAATGCAGGTACAGCCGCTGCTGATACCCGTGACCTTCCATGCCGATGCGGTGGAAGTCGGCACGGTCGAAGAAAACCAGGAAGCGTTACGTGCACTCGGCTTCGAGATCACTGCCTTGTCGCCGACCACCCTGGCGGTACGTGCCATCCCCGCGCTGTTGAAGAACGCCGATGGCCAAACATTGGCGCGCGATGTGCTGCGCGATGTACGCGAATTCGGCGGTTCCCGCGTGCTGGTCGAACGTCGCAATGAAATGCTTGGCACGTTGGCATGCCATACGGCGGTACGCGCAAATCGCACACTGACCGTTCCCGAGATGAACGCGCTGCTGCGTCAGATGGAAGCCACCGAACGTGCCGATCAATGCAATCACGGCCGACCGACATGGGTGCAGCTCGCCATATCCGATCTCGACAAGCTGTTCCTGCGCGGACAATAAACATAGCAACGCATGACGCCTGAAAAACCACTGGCCATTGCGATCATGGGCCCCACCGCATCGGGTAAAACCGCGGCTGCGCTCGAGATCGCAAAGCACATCCCATCCGAAATCATCTCTGTCGACTCCGCGCTGGTGTATCGCGGCATGGACATTGGCACCGCCAAGCCCTCCCCGGCAGAACGTGCGACCGTGCCGCATCACCTGATCGACATCATCGACCCCGCCGAATCGTATTCGGCTATGCAGTTCCGTCACGACGCGCTGCAACTGATGGAGGAGATCACGGCACGCGGCAGGCTGCCATTGCTGGTCGGCGGCACGATGCTGTACTTCAAGGCACTGCGTGACGGCCTCGATGCGTTGCCACCGGCTGACAAAGAGCTGCGCGCCCGGCTCGACCGCGAGGCAGCGGCCATCGGGATTCCTGCGATGCATGCACGGCTCGCCGCACTGGATCCCGAGACCGCGGCACGGCTGAAGCCGAACGACTCACAACGTGTCCAGCGTGCGCTCGAGATCATCGAGCTCACCGGGCAACCGATGTCGCAACTGCTCGCAAAGAGCCCGAAGGCCGATTTGCCGTTTGACATGCTGCCGCTATCTCTTGAACCATCGGATCGGAGTGTGTTGCATACGCGTATCGCCGCACGATTCGACGCCATGCTCGAAAGCGACTCAGGCGGATTGATCCATGAAGTAGAAACGTTGCGCTCGCGCGGTGACCTGCATCCGGGTTTGCCTTCGATGCGCTGCGTTGGATACCGGCAGACCTGGGAGTATCTCGACGGCGCCTACGATTGCACTACGCTTCGCGAAAAGGGAATTGCCGCAACAAGGCAACTGGCAAAACGACAACTGACCTGGCTACGATCGATGCCGGACCGTATCGTCATCGACTGCGTGAGTCCGGATTTCACGGCGCTCGTTCTCGACCGCGTGAAAACGCGGCATAAGGGCCGCCCCCCGACTTGACAGTCGACATTAAAGCCAGCATAATGCTGGGCTGTTTTGGTGATATAGCTCAGTTGGTTAGAGCACAGCACTCATAATGCTGGGGTCGGTGGTTCAAGTCCACCTATCACCACCACCAACATGTTCCACGACGTCCGGTAACGTCCAAAAACCCGCCTCTAGCCCCGTGCTGACGCGGGTTTTTTGTTTTTTGATGTCTTTTGGCATCCGTTGACATCCCGATTTTGTGTTGGTACTTATGATGATACGCTCAGCCGAACGATGAGAGCGCATGTTTGTGATCTTCCAGTCAAACCAGTATGACGAATGGCTGCATTGTTCGGTCAAGGAAGCGCCCGGCTTCTTCATTCGCTATCCAACTGAAAACTTAGTCGCGCGTCCGGTACCAAAGCCGAGCATCAAACCGCGGCAGGAAACGCTTCTTCACGTTCGTTCTCCCTGTTGAAAACGAACTTTACTAAATCCTCATGGCATTATTTATGGGGAGCATATCACTGCGGCCTAAGAATGCAGTCACCCGCGCATCGACAAACGGGATTGCCGGTTTTAACTTCCGACTGTTTGCAAAGGATGAGGATCAACCTTCCCCGGTATGGCTGCCAGGTCGGCCTGTGCATCGTCCTTTTCGAGGCTTGCTCAGCGTTCACTCGCGTTCCGGCCTGTACACTCGCGCGGCCACCGTATTTTGTGGCCCGCTTATTCCCGAAGGCTTCAGCGACTTCGTTACCTCTGCCGCTGCTCCGGTAGCTTCCGGCGGGAGCACTTCGCCGGGTGGGGCTTTCACCCACTGGAACAACACCGCCTTATCACGGCGCACGCCAAAAGCGGACATGTGACTGCACTTGGCGCTGCCGTGGATCTCGCTATGGCGCATGGAAGCTCGCCGGTTCCAACCACGTCCTGCGCAACGGCGTTCGTCTGTCAAATTATCCGTATGCGGCAGCGTTTGTAGAAAGCATCGATATATTACAAGGCGCCGGCGTGGCGACGGATAATAGCGGCTACCTCATTTTGAGCACCATTTTTGGAATTCTCCCATGGAAATTAAGGTCAATTTTCTCGATAAGCTTCGACTTGAAGCCAAGTTTGATGATTTCACGGTGGTAGCCGACCAGCCTGTCCGCTATAAGGGCGATGGCTCGGCGCCCGGTCCCTTCGATTACTTTCTGGCCTCATCGGCCTTGTGTGCGGCTTACTTTGTGAAGTTGTACTGCGTAACTCGCAACATTCCGACCGATAATATCCG